>WBUV01000429.1 GCA_008933525.1 Bacteroidales bacterium
GCTAAGACCTTTGTGAATAAGGTTAAGAACCATGTTAAGAAGTAATTGTTCTATTTATAAACAAATTAATACTTAGGAATCATGCCAAGCGGAAAAAAGAGAAAAAGGCATAAAATGGCCACTCACAAACGTAAAAAACGTTTACGCAAGAATCGTCATAAAAAGAAAAAGTAGTATTCTTTTTCTTTTAACAGAATAGGCAACCTGTCAACCTAAAGTGCCGCATGAGTGCTTTAGGTTGCTGCGTTTGTATATACCTTACTTAAATATATAATAATGGTTAACACCGAGCTAGTAATTGATGTACGTGAAACTGAGATTGCTATAGCCCTTATTGAGAACAAACAGTTAGTTGAACTCAACAAGGAGAAAAGCAATGTGCAGTTTGCGGTTGGCGACATCTATCTCGGTAAGGTAAAAAAAATTATGCCCGGTCTGAATGCAGCCTTCGTAGATGTAGGGTACGAAAAGGATGCATTTCTCCACTACCTAGACCTTGGGCCACAGTTCCAAACACACCACAAATACCTTCAGGCGCATTACGCTCGAAAGTCAAAAACAATCCCTCTTTCAAAGGTTAAACTGGAAAAGGAGATTAATAAAGATGGCAAAATAAACCAAGTGCTCAGTTCGGGACAAGCAGCATTGGTTCAAATTGCCAAGGAGCCAATTTCCACAAAAGGACCACGCCTAACATCGGAAATATCCATTGCAGGTCGCAATTTGGTTCTAATTCCTTTTGCCGACAAGGTTTCTATTTCGCAAAAAATCAGCTCGCAGGAAGAGCGGAAAAGGCTGAAACGACTCCTTGAGAGCATTGTTCCCAAAAATTTTGGTGTAATTGTTCGCACCGCTGCCGAAGGGAAGAAGGTGGCTGTGCTGGACGCAGAGCTGCGAAGCTTAATTAAAAAGTGGGATATGACGGTTGAAAAGATGAAAACCGCCACTCTCCCATGCCAGTTGGCCAGTGAGTTGAAGCGCACTTCGGCCATACTTAGAGATATGTTGAATGGTTCGTTCAACAGTATCCACGTAAACGACGAGAACGTTTACAACGACATCCGCGAGTATATTGAAACTATTGCTCCGGAAAAGGAAAAAATTGTAAAACTCTACGACGGCAATGTTCCTATTTTTGACCAGTTCGGGATAGAAAAGCAGCTAAAATCGCTTTTCGGGAAAACTGTGTCCATTAAAAGCGGAGCATACCTAATTATAGAGCATACTGAAGCGCTTCACGTAATTGATGTTAACAGCGGAAACCGTTCAAAGTCAGGAAACGACCAGGAGACCAATGCACTAGAGGTAAACCTAGCAGCTGTTGACGAAATTGCACGCCAACTCCGACTACGCGATATGGGTGGAATTATCGTAGTAGACTTCATTGATATGCACCAGAACGAGAACCGACAAATGGTGTTTGAAAAAATGAGGGAGTTAATGGCCAAGGATAGAGCAAAGCACAACATTTTGCCATTGAGCAAATTTGGGCTAATGCAAATTACCCGCCAGCGTGTACGCCCCGAAATGCATATCGACACACTGGAGAAGTGTCCAACCTGCAAGGGTAGCGGCGAGGTTAGTCCTGTGGTAATTTTTGACGAGCAGATTGAGAATCAACTCTCGTTCCTTGCCACCGAACGCAATTACAAAAGCATTACCATTAAGCTGCACCCCTACATTGCAGCGTTTTTAAACAAGGGATTTATTTCTAAACGGATTAAGTGGATGCTTAAGTACAAAAGCCGTATAAGGATTGTCCCAATATCATCGTACCATTTTTTGGAGTACCATTTTTTCGACTCCGACGATATCGAGATAGAATTATAGCCAACCGTAACCCGCCTCTAGGAGGCGGGTTTTTTATTTGCATTTTCCCAAACATGACATATATCAAAATCTAGATATTTAATATTGACTATATTTGCAACTGTTAAACCTTTGCTTAAATCAATTTGTCTATTACAAAAAAACAAAAATAAATACAGCTATGAATAGAATAAAGCGTGCGTTATTATCCCTGTTGGTGCTTGCAGGCTTAACTGCAAATGCGCAAATGGATGACCCAATACAGTGGAGCGGTTCAGCAAAAAAAGTTGATGGTAACAAGTACGAAATCACTATTAACGCTAAAATTGACGAGGGTTGGCATTTATATGCCACTAAACTTCCTGAGGGTGGTCCACTTCCAACAAGTTTTACTTTCAATGAGCCTAAAGGCTACAAACTAATTGGCGAGGTTAAAGAACTTACTAAATCAACTACCGAACACGATGAGGTATTTAACCTTGACCTATCGTACTTTGCGAAAGAGGCAAAGTTCAGTCAAATTGTTGAGTTAACAGGCAGCGAGGCAACCGCTAGCATTGGTGTAGAATACCAAGCCTGCTATGCAGATAAGTGTATTTACCTTGAAAAAGATATCACCGTTGCGCTAAAAGCTGATGCCGATGTTGCGACAACTACAGTTGAACAAAAAACAGAAGAAACTTTAGTTGTAACAACAGAGACAACAAAGGAGGTTTCATCACCAGAAAAAACCGAAGAGAAAGATTCTTCGCTTTGGGTGTTCTTTTTTATTGCTTTTGGAGCAGGGCTACTTGGGCTTCTAACTCCTTGCGTATTCCCTATGATCCCTATGACTGTATCGTTCTTTATGGGGAAACAGCAAAATAAGATGAATGCAATTATAAACGCACTGGTATTTGGAATTTCAATCATTGTGCTTTACACATCGTTGGGTTTTATCGTATCGCTTTTCAACTTAGGTGCTGATTTTGCTACCACACTAACATCGCACTGGATAACCAACACCATTTTCTTTGTGCTATTCATTGCATTTGCCGCATCATTCTTCGGTTTATTTGAGATAGTTCTACCCGGTAGCCTTGCAAACAAAACCGACAGCAAAGCAGACAAAGGAGGATTCATTGGCTCGTTCTTTATGGCATTAACTACGGTTATTGTAAGTTTATCGTGCGTAGGACCAATTGTAGGAGCATTGCTGGTTGAGGCTGCATCGGGACTTGGTGCAAAACCAATTGTTGGTATGTTTGGTTTCTCATTGGC
>WBUV01000009.1 GCA_008933525.1 Bacteroidales bacterium
CAGTAAACACATTTATTAATACTCCAAATGGCAACAATGGGAACCGCAGAGCTTTAGGTTTCGACAAACCTTCGCCCAAAGGTCAACCTTCGCCTGCAGGCGAATTAGCTTCGCCACTTAGCTTCGGACATACAGGATTCACTGGCACTGTTGTTTGGGCCGACCCTGAAAATGGACTTATTTACGTTTTCCTCTCGAACCGTGTTTACCCCGATGCCAACAACACCAAGTTGGCCAATATGAACATTCGCACGCAAATTCACGATTTGTTCTATAGGGCAATTGGGAAATGATACAAATTGACAATTGGATGAATGGAGTGTTGGAGTAATGGAGAGTTGATTATACCTCCAAATATCCATTACTCCATCACTCTAAGACTTCATAACACAAAGCATCTCTTTACGGAAAGGTTTCATTGCACCTCTCCGTTTTTTTTACTAATTTACGTTGAAACAATTTCGGTCTTTCCATTTACACCAAAACATGTTGTTTAGCAATGTTGAAGAACAACTAAATAGATGACTTTTTTTCTGGTTTAACTTATCATTTGAAAGTAACTTTGCGGCACTTAATTACGAACTTAAACTATATTAATTATGAGCATCTCGCATATCGAACACATTGGCATTGCTGTTAAAAATCTACAGGATGCAATTCCATTCTACGAGAATATTCTAGGCTTAAAATGCTACAACATTGAGGAGGTTAAAGACCAAAAGGTAAAAACAGCATTCTTTATGGTTGGCCAAACCAAAATTGAACTTCTTGAGTCGACCGACCCCGAAGGTCCAATTGGAAAATTCATCGAGAAAAAAGGTGAAGGAATTCACCATATTGCATTTGCCGTAAAAGGTATTGAGGAGCAACTTAAGAGTATAGAAGAAAAAGGTGTTACCCTTATCGACAAAACTCCTAGAAAAGGTGCCGAAGGATTGGACATCGCATTCCTTCACCCAAAATCAACCATTGGAGTTTTAACTGAACTCTGCGAGGATAAAAACAAATAATTTCCCATACCCAAACACATATATTAATATGAGCACTCAAGGACAAAAAATTAAAGAGTTAATCGAATTACGTGAAAGAGCCAAACTGGGAGGCGGCGAGAAACGCATCGAATCTCAGCACAAAAAAGGTAAATTCACTGCTCGCGAGCGTATCGAGATGCTTCTCGACGAAGGTAGTTTCGAGGAGTTCGATATGTTTGTATCGCACCGTTGTATCGACTTTGGATTGGACAAGGAAACATACCTATCCGATGGTGTTGTTACTGGTTACGGTACAATCGATGGTCGCTTAGTTTACATTTTCTCTCAGGATTTTACCGTTTTCGGTGGTTCATTATCCGAAATGTTTGCAGCAAAAATCTGCAAAGTTATGGATATGGCCATGAAAGTTGGTGCGCCTGTAATTGGTATCAACGATAGCGGTGGAGCACGTATTCAGGAAGGTGTTAAGAGTTTGGGTGGTTATGCCGAGATTTTCGAGCGTAACATTCTTGCATCAGGTGTAATTCCGCAGATTTCTGCAATTTTTGGTCCTTGCGCCGGTGGTGCAGTATACTCTCCTGCCCTAACTGACTTCATCATTATGTCGCGCAACACCAGCTACATGTTTGTAACTGGTCCTAAAGTTGTTAAAACTGTAACTGGTGAAACTGTAACCTACGAGGAACTTGGTGGTGCAAGCGTTCACTCTGCAAAATCGGGTGTTGCACACTTTGTTTCCGATACAGAGGAAGAAGGCATTATGCTTATCCGCAAGCTATTAAGCTACCTACCACAAAATAACCTTGAGGAAACACCAATTCAACCTACCAACGACCCAATCGACAGACTTGAGGATGCTCTTAACGAAATTATCCCCGATAGCGCAAACAAACCATATGATATTAAAGATGTTATTGCTGCTATTGTCGATAATGGCGAATACCTAGAAATTCAACGCGATTTTGCTGCAAACATTGTAACCTGCTTTGCCCGTTTCAACGGACAATCTGTAGGTATTGTGGCAAACCAACCAAAATATTTAGCGGGCGTACTCGACATTAACGCTTCGCGTAAGGCTGCTCGTTTTGTTCGTTTCTGCGATGCTTTCAATATTCCAATTGTAACCTTGGTTGACGTTCCTGGTTTCTTACCCGGTACAGGTCAGGAGTACAACGGTATCATTATTCACGGTGCAAAACTTCTATTCGCTTACGGCGAAGCAACCGTGCCAAAGGTAACCATTGTGCTACGCAAAGCATACGGTGGTGCTTACGATGTGATGAGTTCTAAACATCTACGTGGCGATATCAACTACGCTTGGCCAAGTGCTGAAATTGCAGTTATGGGACCAAAAGGTGCCATTGAAGTTCTTTTGAGTCGTGAATTAGATAGCATTGAGGACGAAAAAGCAAAAGTAGAATTCTTACTTCGCAAAGAACAAGAGTATAAGGAGAAATTTGCTAATCCTTACGTAGCGGCTAAATTCGGTTATATCGACGATGTTATTGAACCTCGCAATACACGTTTCCGTGTAATCAGAGCACTTCAATCGTTAGCTACTAAAAAGGATACCAATCCTGCAAAAAAACACTCCAACTTACCATTATAATCCTTTAAATTTATGATGAGAAAGCTAAAATATTATGTTGTTCTCGCGGTTGGGGTATTCATCTCTGTAAATAGTTTAAATGCCCAAAGTATTAATGATTTACGCATTAACGAGGTGATGCTTTTCAATACCAACAACTACACCGACAATTTCGGACAGCGTGGCGCTTGGATTGAGATAATGAATATGGGATATAATTCGGTTAACCTAGCGAATTGTTATTTAACAAATGATTTGAACGAACCAAAAAAGTACAAAATCCCTTCGGGCGACCCAATTTCAATAATTCCATTGCGCCAGTTTATTGTTTTTTTCGCTGATAACAAAACAGAACATGGAACACTGCATTTGAACTTTACATTAGATAGCACACATCGATTTATAGCATTAGTGAGCTCTAACGGTAGTACAATTATCGATAGTGTAACTGTTCCTGTTTTAGCAGCCAATCAGGTCTATAACAGAATGCCCGATGGAAGTTCGAACTGGGAAGTTAGCAGTTTTACAACTCCAAAAGCAACCAACGAAGGAAGAGTTGAAAAAACTTCTGCCGGTGAAAAATTCTTAAAGTACGATCCGATTGGTGCAGTTATGGCAATTATTGCAATGATGGTTGTGTTTACTGCCTTAATAGTTCTTTATAGAATTTTCAGAACTATTGGTAAAGCCAATCAAAAAGCAGTTCAACGCAAAACAGCAAAATCCAACGAAGGTAAAATTGAGCCTCAAGTCGAGGAAGAAGTGGCCGGTGAGGTTTTTGCAGCAATATCGGCTGCCCTTTATATGTACGAAACCGAAAAACACGATCAAGAATCGGCAATTATTACAATTCAAAGGGTTTCAAAGATTTACTCTCCTTGGAGTTCAAAAATCTATGGATTACGTCAATTGCCTAACCGGTCAATTGTACATCAGCCTAAAAAGTAATAGTGCTATAATTTAATGTTGAAGGAATAAAATAATACTAGAATGAAAGATTTTAAGTTCAAAATAAATGGCAATGAGTACACCGTTCATGTAGCTAATGTGGAAGGTAATGTTGCCGAAGTAGAAGTTAACGGAACTCCTTACAAAGTTGAATTGGATAAGGAACTTAAACAGACAAAAACACCAAGGCTGGTTCGTCCAGAGGCTATTCCTGCTACAGATTCACATCCTTCTGTGGCCAAAACAGCTAGCCCCGGTAGCGCTACATCAGGCTCAATCAAATCGCCACTTCCAGGAGTAATCCTCGATGTTCATGTTAAACCCGGAGATTTTGTTAAAGTTGGACAACGTTTGATTGTTTTAGAAGCAATGAAAATGGAGAACAACATCGATTCAGATAAAGAAGGCAAGGTGATAGATGTGAAGGTTCACAGAGGCGACTCTGTTCTTGAAGGTGACGTACTAATAATTGTTGGATAGTTATGGAACAATCAGGCGGATTTTTTTCGTTCCTAATTGAGAATCTTACTCAATTCCTCTCCTACACTGGATTTGCGAATATGACATGGGGACACGGAATAATGATTCTCATTGGCTTGGTATTTATATACCTAGCTATCAAGAAGGAATATGAACCACTACTACTCGTTCCAATTGGTTTTGGAATAATTGTCGGGAATATTCCCTTCACACCAGGATTTCAAACTGGAATTTATGAAAGCGGAAGTGTCCTCAACTACCTTTATTTCGGTGTAATACAGGGTGTTTATCCTCCTCTCATCTTTTTGGGAATTGGTGCTATGACCGACTTTAGCGCCTTAATATCTAACCCAAAATTACTTCTCATTGGTGCTGCTGCTCAACTAGGTATTTTTGGCGCCTATATTGCTGCTTTGTTCTTTGGTTTTACGCCTGAAGAAGCTGGCGCCATTGGTATTATTGGTGGTGCCGACGGCCCTACTGCCATTTTCCTATCCTCGCGTTTGGCTCCTGAATTAATGGGTGCAATTGCTATTTCGGCCTATTCTTACATGGCACTGGTTCCTGTAATTCAGCCTCCAGTTATGAGACTCTTAACTACTAAGAAGGAAAGAGTTATTCGTATGAAACCTCCACGTCAGGTAACAAAATTGGAGAAGATACTTTTCCCAATTGTTGGTATGCTTCTAACAACATTTATTGTTCCATCGGGTTTACCATTGCTTGGTATGCTTTTCTTTGGAAACTTGTTAAAGGAAAGTACTGTTACCAAACGTTTGGCCGATACTGCTAAAGGTCCACTTATTGATATTGTAACTATACTTATTGGTTTAACAGTGGGTGCATCAACTCAAGCAACAACTTTCCTTACCCCAAAATCAATATTCATCTTCATTCTTGGTGCAATTTCATTTGTTATTGCAACATTCGGTGGTGTTATGTTTGTTAAATTCCTAAATTTGTTCTTAAAAGAAGGAAACAAATTAAACCCTCTTATCGGAAATGCAGGGGTATCGGCAGTTCCCGATAGCGCCCGTGTATCGCAAGTTGTAGGATTGGAATATGATAAAACTAACCATCTACTTATGCATGCTATGGGACCAAACGTAGCTGGTGTTATTGGTAGCGCGGTTGCTGCGGGTATTCTGCTCAGCTTCCTATCATAGAAAATAGATATTATCTACATTTAAAGGGTGTCTCAATTACAGAGACACCCTTTTTTTGCCAATATTTAAAACATTTTCAGGAACTTTATTCCAAACAATTTGTTGGTTTTAGATATCTATAATTTAAACCTAACTTTGTCGTTCATTTTAATATTATGCCGATTTACCATGAGGTCAATTAAACTATCAATCCTGTTAACAATTTTATTACTGTTAGCGTTATCTGCATTCGCACAAAAGAATGTAATCATAAAAGTTTTGCAAACTAGCGACGTTCATGGCGCCGTTTTTCCATACGATTTTATCAGAAATCAGCCTATAGACGCCAGCCTGGCCAACGTTTACACCTATGTTAAGCAGGAACGTGCCAATCTTAATCAACAATTAATACTACTTGACAATGGAGATATTCTGCAAGGTCAACCACCCGTTTACTTCTCAAATTTTATTGATGACACAAAGCAGAATCTTATAACTCGTGTATTCAACTTTATGAAATACGATGCCACCACAATTGGCAACCACGATATTGAAACAGGCCCAAAAGTTTACCGCTCAATCGAAAAACAACTTAAAATGCCCTTAATGGCTGCAAATGCTATTAACTCAAAAACTGGAAAGCCTGCCTTTAAGCCTTACACAATTATCAAAAAGAATGGTGTAACTATTGCTGTTTTAGGATTAACGACTCCAGGGATTCCCCACTGGTTACCAAAAATTCTTTGGCCCGATATGCACTTCGAGGATATGATTCTAACGGCAAACTACTGGGTTAAACATATTCAGAAGAAGGAAAAACCACATATCATTATTGGATTATTCCACTCCGGCCACGATGCAACTTATGGAGGCGGCTCTGCCACTGAATCTAAAAATGAAAACGCTTCACTACTTGTTGCGCAACAAGTTCCAGGATTCGATGTAATCCTAATTGGACACGACCACGATAAGCTATGCAAAAAGTTTGCAAACATAAATGGCGACTCAGTGCTTGTTATGGACCCAACCTCAGGTGCAAGGTTAATATCTGAGGCTACAATAGTGGTAAACCTCGATAAGAAAGGAAAACTTCAAAGCAAATCTATTAAAGGCGAATTAATCGATACAAAGAAATTCAAAGCCGATGCTGATTTTATGACAACTTTTGCCTATGACTACAAGAAAGTTGAGGATTTTGTTAAGCGCCCAATTGGTGAGTTTACCCAAACAATGACCAGCGCCAACGCCTACTTTGGCCCAACAGAGTTCATAGATTTTATTCACTCTGCTCAATTGAACTTAACAAAGGCCGAAGTTTCTTTTGTTGCCCCACTTTCGTTTGTATCGACAATAAAAAAAGGTCAAGTGACCGTTAGCGATATGTTTAAACTATACCGATTCGAGAACTTTCTTTACACCATGTCGTTAAAAGGAAAAGAAATTGATGGTTTCCTTGAACATTCGGCCTCGTTATGGTTCAATACTATGAAAAGTGCCGACGACAATTTGATTAAATTCAAAACCAATGCCGATGGCAGTATTCAAAAAAATCAACAAGGCAGAGTTCAACTATTCGCTAACTTCTACAACTTCGACTCCGCAGCAGGAATTATCTACACTGTAGATGTTTCAAAACCCGATGGAGATAAAGTGACTATTCACTCAATGGCAAATGGAACACCTTTTGACGAAAACAAAACATACTCCGTTGCAATTAACTCCTACCGTGGAAATGGCGGTGGTGGACATCTCACAAAAGGTAGTGGTATTACTCCTGAGGAATTGGTAAACCGAGTAAAAACATCAACTGAAAAGGATTTAAGATACTATATAATGAAGTATATTGAAGAGAAAAAAGTTATTACCCCTACCAGCTTCAACACCTGGAAAATTGTTCCAGAGGAATGGGTAAACCAAGCAATTGAACGCGATAAAAAATTGCTTTTCTCATCAAACAACGAATAATGGCAATGAACTTTAACGATTCAGTAAAACAATTCGATTCAGGTAAAATTCTTCCCTTAGTGGAAGAATTTTACACTTTACAGGGCGAAGGATTCCAAACAGGACGTGCCGCATACTTTATCCGCATTGGAGGATGTGATGTGGGCTGCTCCTGGTGCGACTCACGCCTATCGTGGAATCCAGATGTATTTCCACCCGTAAATGTTGATGAGATTGTTGAACGAGCAGCGTCGTTCCCTGCTAAGGCAGTAGTGGTAACTGGCGGAGAGCCTAGCCTCTACCCTCTCGATTATTTATGCTCTAAATTAAAAGCTAAAGGAATACAAACATTCATCGAAACATCGGGTGCTTACCCTTTATCGGGTCAATGGGATTGGATTTGCCTATCGCCAAAACGCCAGCAACCACCTGTGGACTCAATACACATGAAGGCCGATGAACTGAAAGTAATAATCACAAGTCCTGAGGATTTGGTTTGGGCTGAGGAAAATGCTAAATTGGTGAAATCGAGCTGTATGTTATTCCTGCAACCCGAATGGAGCGTTTACGAGAAAATTGTTCCTATCATTGTTGATTACATTATGCAAAACCCAAAGTGGAGGATATCGTTGCAAGCTCATAAATTTATGCATATACCATAAAATGAAACATTTAGTTATTTACGCTTTAATAATTTTACTCCCTGCATTTGCAGCAGCGCAAACAAAAAAAGAGTTAAGCGTAAATAACCGACGTGCCATTGAGAATTACAACCTTGCTCTTAAATCGTACGATAGGTACGATTACATTGAAGCACAGCGATTGTTAAGAGAAAGCATCAGAATTGAGCCAAAATTCATTGAGGCTCACCTTGTTCTTTCCCAAACATTCTATATGATGGGCAATATCCCAAGTGCCATCGAATACTTGGAAAAAGCCATTGCTATTAATCCAAAATTTTACCCAAGAGCATACTATACTCTAGGCCGATTTTTACTCCAGATAGGAGAATATCAGCAAGCGAAAGAAAAACTTGAGTATTTTCTAACCCTGAAGGACAAATCCAAGGAAATTGAAAAATCGACCCACGAAACCATTGAGCGTTGTAAGTTTGCCATTAATGCTATGGCAAATCCAGTTCCGTATAACCCAATAAATATTGGCTCAAACGTAAATACCGATTTGGACGAGTACTGGCCTAGCCTCTCTGTCGATGAAAAAACTCTGGTATATACCGTTCGTCTGCCTAAATCGGTAAATGTTGGGATAAGAAATACAAAATGGCAGGAAGATTTTTATGTTAGTACCAAGTACAATTCATCAGAGTGGGACAAGGGAACACCCATTGGCGAGCCAATAAACACAGAAATCAACGAAGGGGCTCAGGCGCTTTCTGCCGATGGAAAAACAATGTATTACACCATTTGTAGTGGAGAGTGTAACCTTTACACATCGGTATTGCAAAGTGATGGTAGTTGGGCTGCGCCTATTAAACTTCCACCACAAATAAATGCCAGTAAATATTCAGAGAAACAGCCCTCCATATCTCCCGACGGGAGAACCATATATTTTGTAAGTAACAGACCAGGTGGATTAGGCGGATTCGATATTTGGAAATCGGACAAAAACCCTGATGGAACTTGGGGTAATGCAGTGAACATTGGTGAACCAATCAACTCATCTGGTGATGAACAATCGCCATTTATCCATTTCGATAACCAAACGCTTTACTTCTCCTCCAACGGTCATTTGGGAATGGGAAGTATGGATATCTACATATCAAGACTCGACTCCTCTGGAAAATGGACTAAACCGTTAAACTTTGGTTATCCAATAAACACCTACAAAAGCGAGGAAGGATTAATTGTAAACGCAAAAGGTTCTGTTGCTTACTACTCCACCGATATTATTCCGGAACGCGGACGCGATATTTTCACATTCACTCTTTACACCGAAATTCAACCAATACCCACATCATACCTTACTGGGATTGTAAAGGATAGCAAAACTCTAGAACCCCTGGAGGCGCAGGTAACTCTGGTAGATTTATCGTCGAAAAAGGAGATAATGAACACAACCACTCCAACGGATGGAAAGTTCCTTGTTTGCTTGCCAACTAACAAATCTTATGGCTTGTTTGCATCGGCACCTAACTACCTTTTCCACTCGGAGCATTTCGATTTAAAAGGGATTTTCTCCTTCGATAAACCTTACTACTTGGAGATTCTTCTTAATCCAATTATTAAGGATGAGATTCTTGTTTTGCGCAATATATTCTTCGCGCTGGATTCATACGAACTAAAGCCAGAATCGACCATTGAGTTGGATAAGTTAGTAGCAATTCTAACACAAAATCCAAACATTAAAATTGAGGTTGGTGGACATACCGACGACCAAGGAACCAACGAGTACAACCAAAAACTCTCCGAAAATAGGGCTAAATCAGTGGCAGAATACCTTATTGCAAACAAAGTTGAAGCAAGCAGAGTTAAGTGGGCTGGATATGGCGAAACAAAACCTGTTGTTAGCAACTCCACTCCCGAAGGAAGAGCCCAAAACAGAAGAACGGAAGTTAAAATTCTTTAATTTTTAGGGAATCGTTGTCTTGTTAAGGAATTTTTTAAAAATAACTGTTGTATTATAACGAATTAGGGCTTATTTTCGCAAATCAATATCATTTGATATAAATTATTGAATTTTAACAACTTAAAAAGCGTAAATCCTGATAAAAGAATGAGAAAGTGGCGCATTGAGGATTCGGCCGAGATGTATAACATCAACGGCTGGGGAGTAAAGTACTTCTCCATTAATAAAGATGGAAATGTAGTGGTTACTCCAAAAAACAACGGTGTTGAAATTGACCTCCGTGAACTTGTTGATGAACTACAAATTCGCGATGTGTCCGCGCCCATGCTAATAAGGTTTACGGATATTCTCGATAATAGAATCGAGGATATGTCGCGCTCTTTCAAAGTGGCTGCCGAGGAGTATGGTTATCAAGGCCAGAACTTTATAATCTATCCTATCAAGGTAAACCAAATGCGCCCTGTGGTTGAGGAAATTATAAACCACGGTAAAAAATTTAACATCGGTCTTGAAGCTGGCTCTAAGCCTGAACTACATGCTGTTATAGCAATTAATCCTGATAGCGATTCGCTTATTGTATGCAATGGCTACAAGGATGAGGATTATATTGAACTAGCGCTACTTGCCCAAAAGATGGGTAAAAAAATATACATTGTTGTGGAAAAACTGAATGAGCTTAAACTTATTGCAAAAGTATCACAACGATTGAAAATTAAACCAAACCTGGGTATTCGGGTTAAATTGGCTAGCTCGGGAAGTGGGAAGTGGGAAGACTCTGGTGGCGATGTTAGTAAATTTGGCTTAACATCCAGTGAACTTTTACAAGCACTCGATTACCTAGAAAACAACGAACTTAAAGAATCATTAAAACTCGTTCACTTTCACATTGGAAGTCAGGTTACCAAAATCCGTCGTATTAAAATTGCCCTTCGCGAAGCATCACAATTTTATGTTCAGCTTTACCAAATGGGCTTTAAAATTGAGTTTGTTGATATTGGCGGTGGCCTTGGCGTTGATTATGACGGTACACGCTCGTCGAGCAGCGAGAGTAGCATCAATTACAGCTTACAAGAATACGTAAACGACTCCGTTTCAACCCTAGTTGATGCGAGCGATAAAAACGACATTCCGCATCCAAATATTATAACTGAATCAGGTCGTTCACTAACGGCTCACCACTCTGTGCTTATTTTTGAGGTTTTGGAAACTTCATCGCTACCCACTTGGGCAGAAGATGATGAAATCACCGAAAATGACCACGAACTGGTGCAAGAACTCTACGAACTTTGGGATAAACTTAATCAACCCCGAATGCTCGAGAGTTGGCACGATGCACAACAAATCCGAGAAGAAGCGCTTGACCTTTTCAGCCTTGGACTACTCGATTTAAAAACACGTGCACAGATTGAGCGATTATTTTGGTCTATTGCCAAAGATATTCATCAAATTACAACAGCGGTTAAGCACGTTCCTGATGAGTTCAGGGTATTACCAAAACTCCTTGCCGATAAGTATTTCTGTAACTTCTCGCTTTTCCAATCGTTGCCCGATACTTGGGCTATCGACCAGATATTCCCAATTATGCCTATCCAACGCCTTAACGAAAAGCCCGATAGAGCGGCAACTTTGCAGGATATCACTTGCGATTCGGATGGAAAAATTGACAACTTCATATCGACCAAAAATATTTCGTACTACTTGCCTGTACACTCAGTAAAACAGAGCGATTCGTACTACATTGGAGTATTCCTTGTTGGTGCTTATCAAGAAATTTTAGGCGACCTTCACAACCTGTTTGGTGATACCAATGCGGTTCACGTTTCTGTTACCGATAAAGGCTACGAAATTGACCAAATTATTGATGGTGAAACCGTTGCCGAGGTTCTTGAATATGTTCAGTACAACCCAAAGAAATTGGTTCGTACACTGGAAACTTGGGTAACGTCATCGGTTAAGGCTGGAGTTATTTCTTCGAAAGAAGGTAAGGAATTCCTATCCAACTATCGTTCTGGATTGTACGGATATACCTATCTTGAGTAGAAGTAAGATTTCTCAACTTCAAAAAGCATATTATTACCCTGAACTTGTTTCGGGGTATTTTATTGTTACGATGCCGGTGGCATCGATTGTCAATAGAAATGATTGATATTAAAGATTATTCGACTCCGGCTGGAGTCGAATCGCTAAATGTGCTTTTGGTTATAAATATTCAAACTCTCTGGGTTTGTCAAATTACTCCACAGACGTTATAGCAACTTCTTCAGCTTTAACTTCAACTGCTCCGCAGACGATGGCCGCGAAACAATCTTCAAATTCTTATCCACCAAGAACATCTTAGGAGTCTCATCAACATTATACTTAATAATGATTGGGTTATCGAAATCTGCATTAATCTGCATATTTATCCAAGGAAACTGCTTATCGGCAACAAATTTTTTCCATTGGTCAACCTCCTCATCTATAGAAATGGCCACAATCTCAAATCCTTTTGCCTTGTAATCATTATAAATACTAATTATGCTTGGCATCATCTCAACACAATGCGGACACCAAATGGACCAGAATACTACTAGTTTATACTTAGATTTATCGGCCGATAGTTTAAATGATTTGCCCATCAAAGGTTTTACCTTAAAATCGGAGGATTTATTCCCAACTGCAAGATTTTTTTCAAGAATAAAACGAGCCATAAACTCATTGTCGTTCCTTAAAATTGATGCTGCTTCGCCCCCATTATTCAGCAAATAGCTTAGCACGCCAAAATAATCGGTATCGATAAATCCACGGCACAGGGAACCAACAATCTGTGAGCGGATACGCTCACTCATCGGCATTTTGAGCAAAACATTAATTTGCGTTACAAAAACAGAATCCTGCTGCTCCTTATCGTAAATATCATCGCAAATTGAATTTTCGAGGTAATCCCAAACGTTCTTGATAAGTAAAGGCGTATTGAGTAATCTATCATCGTTTAAATCCACTCCATTCCACCAATCCTTTGCCAACAAAGCTTTGTATGAGCACTCGCTGGTTGCACCTACAACAAATGGCCTTGTATCCAAACATATATAGTTAGATACAAAAAGCGAAGAATCAACCCTAGATAACTCCTGCGATTTCTGCGAAAACTCAAACTCAACCAGCTGCCTTTCGTTTCTAAGTTGCTCCGCAAAGGGTTGCTCGGGAGTATAATAATTCTGCAACGAGCCTAGCATCCATAAATGCTGCTCCGACGACCGTTTCAACTTTGAGTACTCAATAAACACCTTATTTTCCTTCGATACTATGACCTTTAAACTATCCTCAACAGCAAAAACAATGGTTTCGAACTTAATCTCCGGCTCATTGGCCACAATAAAATCGAACGAACTCTGTTTTCCCACTACCATTCTGTATAAACCCTGATTTGCATTGGAGGGTAATGCGAACTTGTAAACACCATCCTCGTTTGAACGACAAGAGTCAACAACTTCAATTTCCTTACCTACAAAACGCGAAAGTTTTGCCTTAGAACCAATGGATTGTTTTACCTTGAGTTCAATTGTGGTTTGTGCAAAAACACCAAATGATGAGAAAAGCAAGGCAATTAATGCAATGTTTGTTTTAGAAATCATTTTAATAATAGATTTACTATTGCTTAACGATAAACTTCAAAATCTTCTGTTTTAAATCAGCAGGATTAAAGGGTTTCAGCACAAAATCGTTCATACCTAAACTGAATATCTTGCGTTTCACATCCTGCATTGCCGATGCGCTAAGCGCAATAATCGGAACAGCCTTTTTTGTTGAATCCTCCAACTTACGAATAGCCTTGGCTGCCTCGTAACCGTTCATCTCTGGCATCTCCAAATCCATTAAAACCAAATCGTAGTCAGTTTTTCGGACCATTTCCAATGCTACTAAGCCATTCTCAGCGTGCTCGTGATTAATACCCCAGTTGGAAAGGAAACGCTGTACAATTAAAGTATTCAACTCATTATCCTCAACAATAAGCACATTGTACTTATGACCCTTTTGAAGTTCCGCTTCAAGGTTTATTTGTGGAGTTTGAATTTTGTCCTGAGGAATAATATCAAACTTTAAATCGAAATAAAAAATTGAACCCTGACCAAGAGTACTCTTCAACTTAATCTCACCCCCCATTATCCCTACAAGTTTCTTGGATATCGCTAAACCAAGTCCAGTTCCCCCAAATCGGCTCATCTGCCCGTGAACCTGAGTAAACTCCTGAAAAATTAAATCCTGCAAATCCTTCTCTATACCTATTCCAGTATCGGAAACAATAAAGCGAATTGTGGCCGTTTTACTGGTTTTCTTATTTAGATTGAAGTTGATAGATACGTTACCCTTGCTGGTAAATTTAATGGCATTCCCAACTAAGTTTGTGAATACCTGATTAAGTCTAACCCTATCGCCCGAGAGAAATTGCGGTATTTCCTTATCAATATGCCCAACCAACTCCAAACCTTTTTCTTTTGCCATCTGCGCAAAAGAACTGATAAGCCCAGCGTGCATCTGATGTAAATCTATTTCCGATTTTATCAAGTCCAAGCGTCCCGCCTCTATCTTGCTAAAGTCAAGAATATCGTTCAGCAACGCAAGTAAATTCTCGGCAGAGTATTTCAACGCCTTTAAGTGCGATAATTGCTCTGGCATTGGCTTTTCCTGAAGCAGCAAATTGGTCATACCAATCACTGCATTCATAGGTGTACGAATCTCGTGGCTCATTGTGGATAGGAAACGTTCTTTGGCCCTACTGGCCTCCTCGGCCATCTCCTTGGCAATAAGCAGTTCCTCCTCCTGTCTTTTACGGAGGGTAATATCATTCATTGCCACAAGAATACACTGCTTTCCTTGAATATCGATAACCTCAGCAGAAAGCAAAAAAGTCAATTCCTTATTTTGTCTGTTATGAATATTTATCTCCAAATTATTAACTCGCCCCTGTTTTGTTAGCAGTTCCTTTAATTCACCTCGCCTACCAATTTCATCAAAAATTCCCAAATCACTGGATTTTGATCCAACAACCTCACTTTTTTCTAATCCTGTTTTTTGAAGAAAAGCTTCGTTAACATCCAAATAAGTGCCATCCTCAAAAGTACTAATGGTCATCATTACGGCAGCAGTATTAAAAGCACGCGAGAATTTTTCCTCTGAGGCCTTTACAACCTTTTCGGCCTCCAAGCGCGGACTAATATCCTGAGCTATAGCGAAAATAACATCGCGGCGGCTCCACACTCCTTTAATCATCCTAACATCAACTGGCACGTATTGTCCATTGCGAGCCCTCATTTCTGAGGTATATGCTCCCCTAGAACCATTAAAAACGTTATTCAAAGTTGTTGATACTACGTCCTGATCCTTTTGATGAAGTTTACTGAACGACTCCAAAAGCAATTCGTGCTCCTTATACCCTAACTTATTTAAAACCGATTGGTTAACCTGCACAATGTTCCCATTATGGTTTATAATAAAAACGAAATCACCAAATGCGTTCACTAGCAAGCGGAAATTCTGCTCCTCCTCTATCAGGTTATTCTCAGCCTCCTTTTGTTGGGTGATATCGTAACTTGAACAAAGTAATGCAGGACGACCCTCCCAATCAATAATTGAAACGTTGGACTTTATCCACTTTAAGTCGTTAAGTTTTGTAAGTATTCGTAAAGTAAAACTATTGGATTTTCGAACCTTTATCTCGTTAAAATCGTTCTGAAAAAGCAGTTTTATTAGTTTTCTATCCTTTGGATGTACAATATCCAAGAACAAAATCTCCTTGACCTCAAGTTCATTATAGCCTGTTAAAAGACTAAAGCTAGGATTACAGAATACTACCCTATGGCTTTGAATCACATAAATGCTACTTTCGTTCTGAAACAACAAACTCCTAAAAAGTTCATTCTCAGCCCTGAGCATTGCATTTACACTACTTGAATTTTCGTTGGTTCTCAAACTTGAGCAGGTTAAAAAGATTGCAAAAGTTATAAAAAATGTAGATACGTTGTGCCTAATTCTGAAAGGAATTGAATCTTTGGAAGAATATAGAGGAATAATATGAGGTTAGAGGAATTCTTTATGGTTCTATTTGATAATCCAAACCAATATTTTGTCATTTTGACATTAATAAAACACAAAGTATGTCATTTTTGCACAAAATCAACATTGGCATACTCATTGAAGATAGGTTAGTACAACAATAAATTGAATGTCTAACTAAATATGGAGGAGAAAGTTATGATACCAATGTTAAGACGCAGAAACACTCTGCCCAGTTTCGTTGATGAGTTCTTCGGTGACGACCTATTCAACCGATTTTTCAACGAAAACGAGAATGTAACTGTTCCTTCGGTGAATATCAAAGAAGGAAAAGAAGATTTCTCGATAGAGGTTGCCGCACCTGGTCTCGACAAAAAGGATTTCAAGGTTGATTTGAACAACAATGTACTTGAAATCTCCAGCGAGAAGGAATTTAAGGAGGAAAGTAAAGACGATAAAGTTATGCGACGCGAGTTCCGCTACTCATCGTTCAAGCGCACCTTCACACTTCCCGACACTGCCGATACCGATAAGATTAAAGCCTCATACAAGGACGGAATCCTAAGCATTAACATTCCTAAAAAGGATGAGGCTAAGGTTAAACCTGTAAAACAAATTTCTATTTCATAAGAAGGAAGCCCAGTTTATCTGGGCTTCCTTCTAATTTAGAATCTGCTAAAAATCAAATCTATTTTAGTATCAATAACTACTAATACTATTTTTCTTCGTATCTCTTACTTTTTCCATGATGAAAAAGTAAGCAAAAAATCTAGGCAAAACTATGCTTCCACCCGCCCTGCAACAAGTCAAGAATTTCTGCAAAAGTAGGCAAGCCCCTTTTGCGAAATTCTATAACTTCTTGCATTCACGCTTACGCTGGCTCGCAGTTTTGCCAATCCCACACACATGCATTTTACAGTCAACTTTTTAGGATTCATATAGTTTCAAACGAACACCATATGATTGACTTTTCAGTAGCCTTTTTCAAGAGGAAACATTCTTCGTTTTACTCTAAATTCCTCTATCTACTTTTAACTTCTAACTACCTGTACTCCATATGCTCCTGATCGGTAATCTTCTCACAGTAATGGCACTTTAACGATACATTCTTTTTATCGGCCACCTTAAATTTAGGAGTTACATTCTCGAAATTGGTGATACACTTAGGATTCACACATTTTACAATACCCTTAATTTCATCGGGAACCTCAACAAGCATCTTTTCCACTACCACATAGTCCTTAATGATATTCAACTTGGCGTGTGGGGCAACAATTGCAATTCGGTTAATCTCCTCGCGCTCAAAATACTTATCGGCAATTTTCACAATGGCCTTTTTACCAAGCCTTTGACTCTCAAGGTTGGTTCCGAATGTAATAAGGTTCGGAATTTTATCTAAACCCAATATAGATATAACCTTGAAAAGATTTTGAGCAGGTATATGGTCAATCACAGTTCCATTCTGAATGGCACTAACGCTTAAATGTTTTTTATCGTTCATAGCTGTTATCTTTTAATATTTTACTTCAAACCAAGGATTGATGCCATAATTGCCATACGTGCGTAAACACCGTTAAGCGCCTGAGTAAAGTAGTATGCTTTGTTACTGTCATCAACATCAATATTAATCTCGTTTACGCGTGGAAGAGGATGAAGTACTCGCATATTCTCCTTAGTTCCCTCTAGCATATGGTTGCGAAGTATGTATGCATTCTTAACCTTCTCGTAATCCATTGGGTCGGAGAAGCGCTCCTTTTGCACACGGGTCATATAAACAATATCTGCATCCTTAATATTTTCAGCCAAATCTGTATGCTCTTCGAATTTCAAACCTGCATCCTTCAAGAACATCTTATACTCTTGCGGCATTTGAAGCTCCTTTGGAGCAATAAACACGAACGAAGCGTTGAATTGCGACATCGCCATAAGTAAGGAGTGAACAGTACGTCCATACTTCAAATCGCCCACCATTACAATCTTTTGATTGTTAAGTGTACCCTGAGTTTTGCGAATTGAGTAGAGGTCGAGCATTGTTTGGGTAGGGTGTTGGTTTGCTCCATCGCCAGCATTGATGATTGGCACAGGAGAAACCTCGCTAGCAAAACGTGCACTACCCTCAACGGGGTGACGCATCACAATTAAGTCCGAGTAGTTAGCCACGGTAAGGATAGTATCCTTCAAACTTTCGCCCTTTGAAACGCTTGTGGATGATGCCTCCGAAAAACCAATTATGCGTCCGCCAAGCCTGTTCACTGCACTCTCGAAGCTCAAACGGGTTCTGGTTGAGGGTTCAAAGAATAAGGTGGCAACCACTTTGCCGTCCATAATTTTTTGCGAGGGGTTCTTCTCAAACTCCTCGGCCAAATCGAGCACTTTGAAGATTTCCTCCTTGCTCAGGTCGTTGATTGAAACCAAACTTCTGTTCTTCATCTTTATAATTTATTTTGGGTTGTTATCAAAAAAAAGCCCCGACGACAATCGGGGCTAACTATTCTATACTGTTGACAAATACTCCACGTTTACTGATTCAATTTTCTCAACTCTCGAAATAAATTCATCGCTTAAACTCTTTCGAATAGTCACCTTAATTCGGCAACTATTATCGAACTGCTGCTCATTAATGTCGATATTCAAATCCTTAATAATCCGCATAATATCGTTCATTACAAGATAGCTGAAGTTGATATTGAAAACATCATCCACGGTTTTAGTAATAACCATGGCATTCTGCAATGCATCCTGGGTTGCGGATTTATAGGCATTAATCAACCCCGATACTCCAAGTTTTGTTCCACCAAAGTAACGCACCACAACCACCAAAACATTGGTAATGTTGAAACTCAAAAGTTGGCCGTGAATTGGTTTCCCTGCTGTGCCCGATGGTTCACCATCATCATTCACTCTCCACTTCTCGCCTTTTGCACCAAGTATGTATGCGTAGCAGTGATGACGGGCATCGTAGTATTCCTTTCGTAAATCCTCAACAATTACCTTAATTTCATCCTCGGTATAAACTGGTCGAGCAATAGCAATAAACTTACTGCCCTTCTCGCGGTAAATCCCCGTAGAAGTTCCATCAATTGTGCGATATGTATCCTCGGCCACCATTAACTATACGCAAGTATTACAATTGATACTACTGAAAGTAAAATTCCTGCCCAATTAGTGCGGGTTGGACGCTCCTTAAACAATATCAAACCGAGAAAAACACTGGCCACAACAACACCAATATTGTTTATTCCGAACAGAATTGAACCCTGCATCTGTTTACCAGTAAGTGCATCGGTATGGTTTAAGGCTGCTATCATAAAGTACATTGAGCCAAAATTAACCAAGCCCAAAACAACTCCAAGTATCCAGGTTTTAATATGCTTCAAATTGTTTGCTGCAGTCTTATTGAAAGGCAAAATTGTAAAACCAATAGTTCCAGCAATGGCAAAAACGGCTGAGTTGAATATTGGATTCAACTCATTGGTAACAAAGGTAGTTTGGGCATACTTAACCGACGAATCGATTATTCCAATTCCAATAAATATTATCAACGGCAAGTATAATCCTGCACTTCCGTGAGTTAATTTCTCCTTCTTATACGTGGTAAGCAAAACCGAAACCAGAGCGAGTACAATTCCAACTATTTTTATTGTATTCAAAGAGTCGTTTGCATCAATCCAAACTGAGAAAAGAATAGGAAGAATTACAGACATTTTTGCAGCAACCGATGTTACAGCAACACCTGCACGTTGCGTGCTTAATCCTATTAGCCTGAACACCGAGATGAACATGGCTCCAAGTATCAGCATAAAAATTACTGTACCAATATTTAGGTTTAACAGGGGTTTTACGTCACCGTTGGCCAAAAAAAAACCTGCTAAGCAGGCGGTGATATAATTGACAAGTATTGCACTAAATGTATTTACCTTTAAGCGTTCTGCAAATTTAAATGTGACCAGAACAGCAGCTGACGAAAGAATACAAAGCAGTAGGTAAATCATCTCATTAGGTTTGTGCAAAATTATTGGATTTTTGAGAACCACCAAAATTTTGAAATCACCTTTTTCGAAATATGGTTAACAAATTATTAACAGGGCTCTAAAAGCAATTAATTAATGCTCAAACACTCAGCATATTAATCACTGAATCTATTTTACCGTCCTTAATATCAACAACAATTGGGTTATTGATATTCCACTTCTGTAATACATTTTCGACATTTACTCTCCGCACAGTTACAATCACAGGATTTTTACCTCTTTCAACAACCGTGGAAAAAGCATTAGCCCAGACTTCACCCTCCAGCTCCATTCGTCCAATTTCATCAATAACAATTACCTCTCCCTCTTTTGCTTGCAGCAATTTCTTTTCTCCTTCACGTATTGCATCAGCATTAAAATCGAACGATTTTTGAGGAGTTCCGCACTCTGCAATTCGGGTCGAGAGTTGCATTATCCTTTTCTCAGGCAGAAGAACTAATTCGTAACCTGTGCGCAACTCCATTTCACCTTGTCCAAGTGCGTAAAACCCTGTAAAATCAATTTTCTTTTCAACAAAGACTTTTACAAGGTTCTGCACAAAGGTTGTTTTTCCCTCACCCCTTTCTCCAACTATCAGTATAAAAGGACACTCGATTTTTGATTGATTGGTAGGTGTGAGTGTATCGTTTACTAGGTTTCTAATTTGAACTACGGGATTTCCTCCCCTTAACTCAAGACTTTTTATTCTTCCCATATACTCGGGTAGCGAGTTAAACGCCAACGATGTCGCCATA
>WBUV01000430.1 GCA_008933525.1 Bacteroidales bacterium
CTTGAATTAGCATCAAAATTGGAAGATGCGCCATGGCCAGCAACAAAAGAGGAATTAATTGACTTTGCCATCCGCTCCGGCGCTCCACTTGAAGTAATTGAAAACCTTCAGGAACTGGAGGATGAAAATGAGATTTATGAGAGCATAGAAGATATCTGGCCCGACTATCCAACAAAAGAAGATTTTTTCTTCAACGAAGATGAATACTAAAAAAGAGAGGTGTATAACCTCTCTTTTAGTTTAAGCTTAAGTCTTTAAATTTGTGGTTTTTCCCTTTTTCGTCAGGGAAAAGGGTTAATGTTTTTGGTACTATGGAGTACTTATTTAGTGGCCTAAGACCATCGAGCCAACGAAATCCCTTTAGAGTAACTTCTTCTTTATCAATTTTATCGACCGGATAAAAATTTGAGGATACTTTCTCGCGATAAGATATTCGGCTGGGCTTATTATTCTTTACCAGAATTGTAATGCTTGAGCATTCTGCTCTATTCACCATTGTTATTGTATCGTTCTCTCGAGTATAGTAAACTGTTTGACCATTCCCTACAACATCTAGTTTTGCTAGTTTACCGTTTGTAAAGCGGGCAAAAATCTTTTTCCCTAGCATTTGACTGAAACGATCCTTTTCCTCGAAGGAAGCAACGAACGCTGCGCCATCAAAATCTATCTGCTTAATTTTCTTTTTACTCGAATACATTTTTATATGATTAGCAGACATTTGATTGACATCGTTCCACAAAACAGGTTCAATATGCATGGTAAGAGTAGAGTCCAGCGTATTGAAAATCATTGAATCGCAAACTCCCTGAACATCGGATCTGTAAAACTTAACATTTCCAATTGCCTTTATAAGTCTATAGGTAGAATCGGGAGTGTTAATGGTTGAATCTTTTATTGTTTTCAGAAATAACTTATCGGAACGAAGGAATAAAGTATCGGAATCTTCGAGCATCATTACGTAAGGATTATCGGTTACCTCTGCTTCCTTTTTTGCATCCCAATAGTTCGCCTTATCGCCATACACGTAGGTATTATTCGCAGTATCGACAACAACTACCTGACCCAACACCCTGGCATAACCATTTGCTTTATCATAAAATATATTATCGCCAAAAAGCTTTTGAGCACCATTAATTAAATATGCATTTGTTTGGAAACTGGATTGTTCTAGACTTCTATTGTACCAACCCTTCTCGCAGTATACAAAATTCTCCTTATTATAAATAAAAGTTGGGCCAAAAAAGCTAGCTAATTTAATTTTTGTATCATACCTTAAGGAATCGGTAAATATCTTTCCATCTGCATTATGCATTTCAACATTACCTGCAAAAGCCAAATTACTTTTATTCCGATCGTAGTACCCACGTTGGCTTTTTAAACGAGAATCCTTAGTGGTGATATTCCCCCCTGAATTGTAATAAGCAAAACCAGTCTTGGAGTTAAAGTACATTATATCGGTTACCAAAGTAGCTTCCTCGTCAACCAAACGCACCTCACGACCGGTAAGTTTTCCGAGAGATGTTTTACCATCAAAATTAAGTACATCGCCATAAAGCTTTGAATTTTCCTGCGATACAACAACATTTCGATATGCATTAAACCAATTTTCGCTTGGATTTGAGTAAGCGCTATCGCATGTTATAACAGTTTTCTCGTACTCAAACTTTACATTACCAATATATCTGATTATGTCCTGCCCGTTTACTTTTAGGTTCTTCATTGAATTAGCGCCCCTAAGTATAACCTTACTCTTTTGTTGCGACCAACACTGATGGCTGCTTAAGAGTGCAAGTATAGTTAGAGCAAGAAAAAACCTTACATTTCTACAATACAAATACATTATTCAAATCGCTACTTAATCCAACCTTTTGATTCGAAATTACAACTTCTGAAAGATTTGTCTATTCTTATAAAAGTTGTTTTCTGCTTCCTCATTAGCCAATCGTCGAGTATTTCGTTCTCCATATTTTGCTTGGCCATATTCTGAATTATGTCGTAATCGTCCTTGATATTAGCCTTATGAGCCTTTATCACTTTCTTCAGTTTCAACATTTTAAACACAACATTGGCATGCTCGTCGCGCGACTCAAAAGGTGCACTCATATCACCAACCTTCAACTCCTTAATAACATAGTAGTCGGCTGGCTGAAGATGATCCTTTTCGAAAAGCGATGTATTGGTGTAAGGATTTATGACCAAACCACCGTTTAAGTTTGACTTTTTATCTTCGGAAAACCGCATAGCTGCTCTTTCAAAAGTAATACTATCGGATTTTATTAGATTTGAAATACTATCCAACCTGCTTATTGCCTGCGACATCATATCGGATGAATATTGAGGCTTCATAAGTATATGGCGAACATTTACTTTATCATCCTTACTTTCTATCATTTGTAAAATGTGAAATCCATACTCGGTTTCAACAATCTGGCTAACTTGTCCCTCTTTAAGATTAAATGCAACATCGGCAAACGCTTTCACCAACTCATCGCGAGAACGCAAACCAAGTTCACCACCCTTTATTGCAGATGCTCTATCCTCGGAGTAAGCAACGGCTAGTGTAGAGAAACGCTCTCCCTTAAGAACGCGTTCACGAATTTCGAGCAATTTTTCTCTTACCTGATATTTAGCTTCTGCGGTTGAAGGAGGAAAAATCATTATCTGCTGAAGTTCGTACAATTCAGGAATTTGAGGAAGACTATCGGATGGTATTTTTTTATAAAAACTCTTAACTTCCGATGGGGTAATTTTAACCTTATCAATAATTTTTTGCCTCATTTGCTGAGTTAGCTGCTGCTCGGAAATTAACTCCCTCAAATCGTCTTTAATTTCGTAAAGTGGCTTTTTAAAGTAATTCTCCAATGCTTTCTCGGATCCGATCTGATTAATAAAGTACCGCAGTCTGCGGTCAATCTCCATTTCGACAGAGGCATCGTTTACAGTTAAACTATCAATTTTAGCCTGAGTTAACAACAATTTCTGAATAAGAATCTGTTCAAGAATATTGCACCTATCATACTCCGATTCTGTTGCACCTTGCATCCTCATTCTCATTACCT
>WBUV01000431.1 GCA_008933525.1 Bacteroidales bacterium
CCTTAGGTTGATCGTGTGGAGAAACTTGCTTTGCAAAATCACCAAGTGCTGTGTGCAAGCCATAGTGGTTGAGCGTTGCTGGCATCAGATTATGAGCAACTCGTCTTAGCTCTGATATTGATGAATCGAGTAATGATAGAGCATGGTTGAAAAGCGAAACATTTTCGCTGGTTAGTATCATATTTCCTTTCATCGATGCAAGGTTGATTTTTGCGCTGGAAAGTAATCCCCCTAAACCATCGTGCAGATCGGTGGCCATTCTAGCGCGTTCCGCTTCCTCGCCCTTTAGAACCGATCTAGTTGCAATTAGCTGTTTTTCCTGTTCAAGTTTCTCTATCTGCTGTTCGGCAAGTTGTTTTTTTGTTTTGATCGATTTCTGGATTAGAAATAGGACCACAATTACTAGGATAAGGATTGTAATTGCGGTTATTGTAATTACGCGGGTTAATCTCTTCTCCTTGATTAGAGTAGCAATGGTTGCTTCCTTTTTTTCGGTTTGGTATTTGGTTTCAATATCAAGTATTTGTTGCGATTTTTCAAGGTTGATAATGGAATCGCGGGTGTTTATGTACATTATGTACATTTCGTGCGATTTCTTATAATCTGCAGCCTTGTAGTGAGCTTCGGCCAATTTCTCGTATACCCAGTGAATTCCAGAGATATTGTATTTTTTTGATGAGTCAATTAGTTGATGGAAGTTTTTTATGGCTAGTTGATGTTTCCCAAGATTATCGTAGGTAATTGCTAATGCATACATAGCGTCGCAAACCTGCTCTGGATTTTTCTGTTTGTTGTATATATTCACAGTTTTTTCGATACACTCCAGCGCTTTTTCTGGCTCTTCGGTTCTGTTATATACCGAAGCCATACCCTGATAGAAGCGTGCAATTAGCATATCGTTCTCAGGCGATTTAAGCATCGCAATTGCCTTTTTGTAGTAGTGTATAGATGAATCGTAGTACTTGCCACTTTTTATGTAAGGGTTCTGTTCCCAGAAATTTCTTTCAAAGTGTAGGTGTGCAATGTTGGAGTAAGTTCCCGCAATATTAATTGTATCGTTATATTTCTGGTATATGCTTAGCGCCTTTTGGTAGTAGCCTAGCGCTTTTTCAGTTACCTCATTGTGAATGTATATGATTCCTAAACGAATACAAATATTGGCAAAGCGAATTTCGTTTTTCGAGATTTCTTCAATTTTTAGACTTGCCAAGTAGAAAGGTGTTGCATTGCTGTATTTTTCCAGATTAAAGAAATAGTCCCCGAATCCTTCTGCAGACATTGAAATATACTTTAATGAACCACACTTTGTTGATAAACTCAGGGCCTTATTAAGCAGTAAGAATGATGAATCGGGCTTTGTCCTTGTGTTTTGATATGCGAACATGAGTCTTTCCTTTATGTTCACAGAATCCTTACAGGTATTGGAATTTATCTGCTTATTTTCTTCAATTGCTTGTTTGGTTGCAATATCTATTCGTTGTAGCAGTGAGTCGATGTTTTGAGCATTGATTGACAGTGTCAAGCCAAGAGTAATAATTATGAGTAATGTGAGGATGATTTTATTAAACATGATTCATTTAGGTTTGGATTTGCTACAATATCAAAAGTTATGCTAAAATTGAATTATTCTGCAAAAACAAACCCACCAAACTAATAGTATTTTGGTGGGAGATAAATTTATTGGGTTTATTCTATTTTACCCTTCCAATTCTTCCATATCGCGTTGTAATGCAGCCATTTTTATTGCAGTAATAGCTGCTTCAACTCCTTTGTTGCCATGCTTTCCGCCTGCTCTGTCCTTTGCTTGTTCCATATTGTCGGTGGTAAGCACTCCAAATATGAAAGGAATATTATAGTTCATATTCAGCTCGGTTATACCGTGCGTAACACCCTGACAAATAAAATCGAAATGACGAGTTTCTCCTTGTATAACACAACCAAGACAAATTACTCCGTCTAAGTCGGCATATTCGGCCATGAACTGAGCACCAAGGGTTAACTCGAATGTTCCAGGAACGTGTTTTACTAAAATATTTTCATCCTTTGCACCGTGCTCAATAAGTGTTTTGTAAGCTCCATCGAGTAGGGCATGGGTAACAGCATCGTTCCAATCCGATACAACTATACCAAACTTCATTTTCTTTGCCGAAGGGATTTCTTCGGGGTTATAGGCTGATAGGTTTTTGTTTTTACTTGACATAGTAGTTAGTTTTTTCGACCATAAAGTTAATTCAAATTATTGATTGCAATAAAAAAGGGTGCCAAAATACTGACACCCTTTTGATATAGTAGGAATAAATTACTTTCCAAGAATTGTGTTGTTACGAGCAATATCCTTCTCAATTTCTCTTGCCTCTTGGCTTTTTGGATATTTCTCTTTAATGGTTGTGTAAAGTTTAATGGCTTTATCGTTTTGTTTTAATTCTTCATAAACCATTCCTGCCTTCTTAAGGAAAATAGGGGCAGTAAACTCATCTTCGCTAAAGTTAGCAGCCTTCTCATAATACTTTGCACCCTCTTTAAGTTGGTTTAACTCAACATAGCAATCGCCAATTGCGCCATAAGCAACAGGTGTTACAAGTACATCGCCTGCATCAAACTTTTTTAGATAGTTTATCGCGTTTTGGTACTCACCAAGCTGACGGTAGCATATTCCTGCATAGTAATGTGCAAGATTACCTGTTTTTGTCATGCTGTATTTATCCGCAATCTGAATAAATCCTAAATCGTTATCGTTACCGTTAAGAGCAAGTTTGAATGAATCTTTCTCGAAATTGTATTCTGCTGCAAAAATTTGAGAACGAGCTTCGTCCTCCATTGGAGCAAGGTAAAAACGATTGTATCCAAAGTAAATACTTACAATAACTAAAATTGCTACAATAATTATTGTTAAACTTTTCTGGTTTTTCTCAATGAACTGTTCCGATTTGGTTAACGCATTATCAATTGACTCAACTGTGTCGGGCTGTACATTTTTGCTATCTTTTGCCATATGTTAATATTTTGTGTTTATAATCAAAGCAGTCGCAAAAGTAATGGTTTTTCGAATATCTGGAAA
>WBUV01000432.1 GCA_008933525.1 Bacteroidales bacterium
GCGTAGTTGCTTTTTAGGTTAGAGTTGTTGGAATCGGATCCTAGGTTGCACCATTCGCCAATCACTGAGTTTCCTAAAAATCCGTCGTGAGCCTTGTTGGAGTAACCAAAAATAACGCTGTTATTCACTTCTCCACCCACCTTTGAATGAGGACCTACTGTGGTTGGGCCGTAAATTTTAGCACCCATTTTTAAAGCAGAGTGCTCGCCAAGGGCAAATGGGCCACGGACTATAGAACCTTCCATTATTTCGGAGTCCTTGGCAATATAAATTGGGCCTGTTTCTGCATTAAGAATGGAACATTCTACTCTTGCGCCTTTTTCAATAAATACTCTAGTTGGATTTAGAACTGTATTGGTAGACGATATCGGTTCCGACTTTCGGTCTTTTGTCAGGAGTTCAAAATCGCGCTCAATGGCTTCGCCATTAAATCGGAAAATATCCCAAGGGTTCGATATCTGCAGAATGCTGTTGTTGTAAATTGTTGTGTTGTAAAAATCGGAAATGCAGGGATTGTTTTTGGGAACAGATCTTAGCACACCAGCAATTACGCAATTTTCGGAAATTAAGGCATCGCCTGCTTTTAGCTTCAGAATTGCATCAACCAGGTTTTTGTCCGGACACACTCCGCCATTAATCAGTAAAAACTCTGTGCTTGTCGTGTTCATCGGGTATTTCTCGGAAAGGTACTCCTTGGTTAGGAACGAACAACTATCGCCTAAATAATGCTTCCACTTTTCAGTGATAGTAAGTATTCCAACTCGAATCTCAGCAACTGGGCGTGTGAATGTTAGTGGTAGAAGATTTTCTCTTCTGATATCGTCGAAAAGCGTATAGTTCCGTTCCATACTATTGATGTGTAAAGTGTCTAATGTTCAATCTCTGTCCCTGCAAATTTATTAAAACCTGAAGAACCTGAACGTAAAGCAATAAAAAAAGCTCTTGTTACAGAGCTTTTTTAAATGTTTTTGTATTCCTAATTACTTTTTATCCATGTGCTTTTTGTAGCGGTTCATGAACTTATCAACGCGACCAGCGGTGTCAACAAGCTTCATCTTACCAGTATAAAATGGATGCGAAGTGTTGGAAATTTCAACTTTTACCAATGGGTACTCAACACCGTCGATAGTAATTGTGTCCTTGGTATTAACAGCCGACTTGGTGATAAAAACATGCTCGTTCGACATGTCCTTGAATGCCACCAATCGATAATTTTGTGGATGTATTCCCTCTTTCATTGTATTTATCTTTTAACTTCTAATTCTGTTAATGGCCTGCAAAGTTATTAACTATTATTTAAATATCAAACCTTTGATAATATTTTTCGAAAAACATTTCCAGTTTGCAGTCCAGTTAACTGTTTTAACTATCGACGCGAAATTTTCGATAGCAGTTTTAGGAACTCAATGTATAACCAAATTAAGGTTACCATTAGCCCGAATGCACCGTACCATTCCATGTATTTTGGAGCACGTGCAGCCGATGCTTTTTCAATAAAATCAAAATCAAGAATTAGGTTCAACGCAGCAACAGCAACAACTATAAGGCTGAAAATAATGCCGAAGGTTCCGCTGCTATGTATAAATCCAATGTTGATTCCAAAGAATCCAAGAATAAAAGATACTAAATACATAAGCGCAATTGCTCCTGTGGCAGCCATCACTCCTGTGCGGAAACGCGCAGTAGCTTTAATTGCTCCTGTTCTGAATGCTAGAAGCATTAGGAAGAAGGTGGCAAAAGTTAACCCAACTGCCTGAATTACTATACCGGCGCTATAGGTTGCAGCAAAGTATGCCGATATTCCACCAAGGAATAAACCCTCAAGTACAGCGTAAATTGGAGCAGAATAGGGAGATGTTTTTGGAGCAAAAATTACAACAAGCGATGTAATAAATCCGCCAATACCGCCCACGAGCATCCATACATATACCGATGACGGATTTAAACTCTCAAAAAACATTCGCCAAGTAAATACAGCACCAAGCACAACAAGCGCCAACATCAGTAATGTTTTATTCATTGTTCCTTTGTAGGTCATTGTTTCGGAACCTGCAAATGAGCCATACCCGCTAAAAGCCTTATCGGTTAACGCAGGGTTTGAAGAACGAAAAAAATCCATAGCAATAATTTAAAATTTATGATGTGATGATTTATTCAAATGGTATGCCCAAATCTGATTATGACAATTCGTCAGTGTTATCGTCGCTAAACTCAAAAATAATCTCGTTGCCAATCCATGCCGCAATCTCATTTTCGGATTCTGTTAAGTTCTGGGCGGTTTTTAATGCCAGTTGTTCTAGCCTAGGACTACGTTTGGCTATTTCGCGTAGCGCAAAAACTATTGAACTTTGGGTTATGCCGGAAATTGAATCGGCCAAATTCTCAATAATGCCTAGGTATGGTTCAAATATACTTTCTTTAATATCAGTGTTGGATACGTTTCGGGCAATGGTGATAAATCCTGCTTTTTGGAGCAACTCATCGTCGCTAAGGCACCACTCAATGCTGCGCGAAAGTGCGTACTCCGATTTCCAGATTAAGTTTCCGCAAACCTGCTCCACAATCTCGGGGTTGTCGAATTCGTTGGACCAGTCGTCAATTTGCTCGCCTGTAACCTGCGCAGGGTCGTCAATCATCGATGCAATGATTTTGCACTCGCGGATTTCGTCGTTGAAAAGTTCCAGAGCAAGATCGTGGTCACCTTTAAAGCCTTTGGCAATCTGTTGCAGTTCAGGGATTGATACACCGTAGTTAACCTTGTAAATAATTCCCTCGCGGCGCATATTGTCGGCCACCTCGCCATTCATCCTATGCCTTATTTGGGTTTTGATTTCCAGAATTTTTTCTAGGGCTGCCATATCGCTGAAATTTTATACAAAAGTAATTGTTTTTGTGATTGCCAATAGGATTGAACTCTCATTAAATAATTGAATTAAACGTTTTGCTGATATTAAATGATGCCAGCGGCATCAAAAGTCTATAGAAATTCATTGTGAATAAAAATTATTCGACTCCAACTGGAGTCGAGTTT
>WBUV01000433.1 GCA_008933525.1 Bacteroidales bacterium
GTTCCATTCTGTGTAAGAAAGGCAAAACCACGGTCGGTTCCACACTCAAACTCCTCGTTGAAAATCCATCTTCCGGAAATATCAGCAGCCATAGATAACTTTTTTACAAAGATAGTGAACGTTGAGAGTTGGAGATTGTTTAAACGAAGTTTATTTTACTATCTATTTTAAGGAACAAATTTTAACCAAGTAAGACAATGAAATTTATCGGAGCACATGTTAGCGCATCGGGCGGGGTTGAGAATGCACCTGTTAATGCCAATACAATTGGAGCTACAGCATTTGCAATGTTTACAAAAAATCAACGACAGTGGGCATCCCTTCCTCTAGATAAGATGAGCATAGAACTCTTTAAAAAAAGATGCTTAGAGTATGGTTATCGGGCAAGTAATATATTACCACACGATAGCTACCTAATTAACCTAGGGAACCCCGATGCTGAGGCGTTGCATAAATCACGCAAAGCTTTTATTGACGAATTGAAACGCTGTGAACAGTTGGGTTTAGATAGACTGAATTTCCATCCCGGAAGCCATTTAGGAAAAATTTCCGAGGAGGAAAGCATGAGGTTAATTGGTGAGTCTATCAACATTGCCTTAAAGGAAACATCTTCGGTAATTGCGGTAATCGAAAACACATCGGGGCAAGGCAGTAATCTTGGATTTAAGTTTGAGCATCTGAAATACATAATTGATTTAGTATACGATAAAGCCCGGGTTGGCGTTTGCATCGACACGTGCCACACTTTTACAGCCGGTTACGATATTCAGAGTAAGAGCGGATTTGAAAAAACATTTAACGATTTCGAAAGAATTGTTAGTTTCAAGTACCTTAAAGGAATGCACCTGAACGATACAAAAAAAGGATTAGGCAGTCGAGTTGACCGCCACGAGAACTTAGGTGAAGGTTTGCTAGGAATAGATCCTTTCCGCTGGATAATGACCGATCCTCGCTTTGATGGTATTCCGCTAATCCTCGAAACCCCAGACGAGACCAAGTGGTCAAGGGAAATCCAACTTCTTGGATCATTCTAAATTCTTTTTAAGACTTATTGCGTATTCATTGACCAAAAACTTTACTTTAGGTAAAATATTTCGTAACTTTCACAATATCAACCAACAAGTCAAGGTCATGAAAGCTGATTTTCTTTGTCCGGAATGTGGGGGACATTTATCTGTTGGTGGTTTTGTAATATTTTCAGCAACTAACAGTACGGGTGAGCACGGCCTTATCCTCTTGAGCCCTCATCTTGGAGATTACTCCAAAATTATACATCCATCATTTAAGATTCAAGAGAGTAGTAAAGTGGACTACTTCTGTCCTATTTGTAGTGCAGGGCTCGCAGCTCATGATATTCATGAAAACATCGTTCATTTGGTCATGATTGACGAGAAGTTCGAAAAACATGATGTTTATTTCTCTGGTGTTGAAGGGGAGTTCTGTACATACAAAGTATCTCGACAGTGTTTTGAAAAGTATGGCAAAACAGCCGAAAATTATATGAGGTATTTTATGACGCGACATATATAACGGATATGATTGTTTAAAAATTCAAGTTCCCGACATTTAGTTTCTGTTTTAGGAGATTTTGAGATTATTAGTTACTTGTTGTTTTAGAGTATCTTCCTAAGTTTTATTTTTTTCAAAAAACTCTTTAAGACTTTCTTGTTTTGGATTCAACAGATTATTTCTTGCTGTATCAGCCATTTATTTGACGAAATGGCTTTACAATTATTAGTACTCACTAAAATTAATCACCTATGAAGAAAATCTTATTGATTGTTTTACTTTCAGCCATCGTAGTTGGATGTAAGCAAAAGGAACAACCTCGTACAACTGTTTTGGGTTTCGGAACTCCTTATATATTTGCGAATGAGTTAATGAAAGGAAAGGTTAAAGAGGTTAAGGAAACTCTCTACTGGGCAAAAGAAAATAATAACCAGGTAGAAAAAGGAGAAATTGTAAAATGGAAAGAACTAGACAGCATGAAGTTCTCGCACAGTTTCGTCGCTTATTTTGATGAAAGCGGGCAAATTATCAAATGCGAATATTTCGACGAGAATGGAAAAATTATCGATTACTGGAATGGTTTCTTGGAAAACGGAAAAGTCATAAAAGCAAAGTCTTTCTCTAAAGATTCAAATGTTGTAAACGTATCCTATAAATATGATGATAACGGAGGCCTGGTGGAAGCGCAAATATTTCATCCAATAAAGGATACTCTTTATAATAAATGGGTATTCACGAATGATGATAAACTCCTTTATAACAAGATAGAGTATTACAACTATAAAAATGAACTACGAGGTAAAAACGTCCTACAACGAAACGAAGATGGACTTATCTATCATAGGGAGTTTTACAATAAAAACGACTCCATTACCTATTCTGAGAACATAACTTATAACGATAATAGTTTGATGGACTCACAAGAAAGCTTCACAAAAGGGAATAGCAATGGCAAATGGAACTACAGCTATAATAGCTACGATAAAAATGGAAACTGGAGTGCTATAGTTTGTTCAAAAAATGGAAAACCTATATTATTTGCAGAGCGAGAATACACCTACTACTAAACTTTGAAAGTTACATTAAAATAAAAACGCCCTTGAATTCAAGGGCGTTTATTTTTCTGTTGACCTACCAGGATTCGAACCTAGGCTAACAGAACCAAAATCTGCTGTGCTACCACTACACCATAGGTCAAGCCTTTATGCTTTGTGAAAAGCACGGCAAAAATAATACTAAATTTTCTATCTCCAAATTTTTTATATAATCTTTTTTAATCTTTTTTTATCTCTTTTCCCTTAGTCCATTTTTGGTCATCGTCCAACTTTTCCCTACCATCTCGTCGGGCCAGTAGTTACTGAAAGGCTGATTGTAGTCCAATAGGTCAATTAAACTAGAATCCAGATAAACGCTTTTACCCTCGGGTAAGTTTAACACAAGTGTTATGTCCTGATTTTTCCACTTAGCGTTCACGGGAAGTGTGAAAATTGGATCTAATACTATTATAGAATCTTGAATAG
>WBUV01000434.1 GCA_008933525.1 Bacteroidales bacterium
GGGCTGTTCCGCTAGCAATCCTTAAACGATTCAATTAGCTTATTTAGAGCAACTTGCACAACAGGACGTGGGCATGCAATGTTCATACGTTGAAACCCCGAGCCTTCAATACCAAAACCATTGCCAGCGTTAAGACCTAAGCCTGCTTCGTTTATCAACTTATTGTTAAGCGCTTCATCGTCCATTTCAAACTCTCTGAAATCGAGCCACATCAAATAAGTACCCTGGGGTCTGGTGAATTTTAATTTTGGGAGATACTGCTTTAAGGTGCTTTCAACAAAAGCAATATTAGCCTCAAAATATTGAAGGAGTTCGTTCAACCACGATTCTCCTTCCTTACTAAATGCAGCTTTAACTGCCTCATTACCGAATATATTACCCATTCCAGCTCCCGATGCTTCAAGTTCATGCTTATACTTTTTCATCATATCGGGGTTAGATATAATGACGAAACCACTTGCCAAGCCTGCAATATTGAAAGTTTTACTTGCTGAACTGAAGGTAATTGTGTTTTTTGCAAAATTGGAGTTAATTGATGCTAATGGAATATGTTTGTATGGTTTGTAAACCAAATCGCAATGAATCTCATCAGCAATAACAAGAACATTGTGTTTCACACAAATATTTCCTAATTGTGTTAACTCCTCCAAATTCCAAACTCTACCAACTGGATTGTGTGGGTTAGATAGTATTAACATCGATGCGCCTTGGTCAGCCAATTGCTCTAACTCAACAAAATTCATGGAGTAATTTCCATTACGTTCAATCAGAGGATTATTAACCAGCACTCTTCCATTATTCTCAACAGTTGAAAAGAAGGGGTGATAAACTGGTGGCTGAATTATTATTTTATCGCCAGGCTTAGTGAATGCCCTTATTACATGGTTTAATCCAGAAACAACACCAGGGCAGAATTCAATCCAGTTACTTTGAATATTCCAGTTATGTCTTCTTTTGTACCACTCTAATATTGCACTGTTATAGGACTCGTCTCTAAAAGTATAACCAAGAAAAGGATGATTGCATCTATTCCTAATCGCTTCAAAAATAAAATCGGGGGTTTGAATATCCATATCGGCCACCCACATTGGAATAACATCCGCATTTCCAAAAATTTCCTTACGCAAATCGTACTTAACGCAAGAGGAGTTTTCGCGGTTGGTTTTTATATCAAAATTGTACTTAGCCATAACTTGGTTAAAATATTGAGATAAAGATAAACGAACCATTCTAAAAAACACTTCAAATTACACCGATATTTTTATTCGCAACCGATTTCGATTATTCCAACAAGTTACTTATATTTGCAATCTACAGAACTTGTACTATATTCATTATCAAATTAATGGTATTTAGTTTACACATAAGAATCGCCCCTAAATACGTATTCCTGAATATCAAGAACAGGGATAATTTCTAATTCCATACCTTATTTCTTTTGTTATTGTAATCTCTTCTTTACCAGAAGTTTTTACTCTTTTTATTTATTAACAATCATAAAATATAAACCTATGGAATTACCTTTTTCAGAATCGTATAAAATTAAGATGGTTGAACCTCTTCGCCGCAGTACTCGCGAGGAACGTGAGCAATGGATCAAAGAGGCAAAGTATAACCTTTTCAACTTAAAGAGCAATCAGGTTTTTATTGATTTGCTTACCGACTCAGGTACAGGCGCAATGAGCGACCGCCAATGGAGTGCAATTATGATGGGCGACGAGAGCTACGCGGGTGCATCATCATACTACAACCTTAAGAACTCAATAGAGAATATTCTTGGTTTCGAGTATTTTATGCCAACACACCAAGGTAGAGCTGCTGAAAATGTGCTTTTCTCGGTGATGGTAAAAGAGGGTGATTATATTCCTGGTAACTCACACTTCGATACAACAAAAGGCCACATTGAGTTCCGTAAAGCTCATGCAGTTGATTGCACCATTGACGAGGCCGCTAACACAGAACTATATCATCCTTTTAAAGGAAATGTTGATCCCACTAAACTTGAGAAGTTTATGAGCGAGAATCATGCTAAAGTTCCTTTTATCATTGTTACTGTAACCAATAATACTGCTGGAGGTCAACCAGTATCGATGGAGTGCTTGCGTCAGGTTCGCAAAATAGCCGACAAGTATGGAAAGAAGGTGGTTTTCGACTCGGCTCGTTTTGCAGAGAACGCATATTTTATTAAGGTTCGCGAAGAAGGTTATGCCAATAAAACTATCAAGGAGATTGTAAGGGAAATGTACACCTACGCCGATGCAATGACAATGAGTAGCAAGAAAGACGCTATTGTTAACATTGGTGGTTTTATTGCAATGCGCGATAAGGAATTATGGCGCCAATGCTCAACATTCAACATCATGTTTGAAGGCTACGTAACCTATGGCGGAATGTCGGGTCGCGATATGAACGCATTGGCTGTTGGCCTTGACGAGGGCACCGAATTCGATTATCTTGAAACCCGCATTAAGCAAGTTGAATATTTAGGAAATCGCCTAAAAGAATTTGGTATTCCATTCCAGTATCCATCGGGTGGTCACGCTATTTTTGTTGATGCAAACAAGGTTTTACCAAATATTCCTAAGGAAGAGTACAGAGCGCAAACCCTTGCTATTGAACTTTACCTTGAGGCTGGTATACGTGGAGTGGAGATTGGAACACTTTTAGCCGATCGTGATCCTGTGACCCGCGAAAACCGTTACCCAAAACTAGAACTTTTGCGTTTGGCAATTCCGCGCCGTGTATACACCAACAACCACATGGATGTTATTGCTGTTGCGCTTAAGAATGTGTTTGACAGAAGAAACGAATTAAAGCACGGATTCAATATTGTTTGGGAAGCACCAATAATGCGTCACTTTACTGTAGAACTTGAAAGAGTGAAATAATTTTTAGGGTCTAATTTTATTTTGATAAGAGGTCTTTGATGCAACTGGTCGAAGACCTCTTATAATTTTGGAGAATAACCTTTCCCTATTCTTCTTGTTATTTACTTTAATTTTGTCATACTTTGTATTTCAAT
>WBUV01000010.1 GCA_008933525.1 Bacteroidales bacterium
CGATAAAACAACAAGTAATTACATTTACAATGTAAAAGGCTTGATATATACCAACCTAAACATGCACGATAGCGCCTTAAAATGTTTTAATCAATCCTTGAAAATCAGAAAAGAATTGAATTTTACTATAGGCATAGCTACATCGTACACAAATATTGGAAGTATCTACTGTTCGCTAAACGAACTTGATAGTTGCTTTTATTATACACAAAAGGCGATAGAGATTTTTTCGAGCAATAACGATCGTACTGGACTTATTGGTTCATTCAAGTTAATGGGCGATTATTACAACAAGGCTAAAGATTATGATAATGCTATTCGATACTTTAATAAGAGTCTTGAACTCAATAAAAACTTTGGGGATTTATCAATCCAAAAGGATGTTTTTGAAGGATTAAAACTCTCATACCAAAAGTTAGGAAATATTAACAAGGCGTTCTGCTACCAAGAGTTATCTGTAAAAATCAACGATAGTCTATCAACAAATGTATATGTTGAAAGGATTACGCACCTGACAGAAAGCCTAAAGTATGAATTGCAAAGGCAAGAATCGGAACTTATTCAAAAACAGAGGGAGCGAGAACTTTCCAGTAAGATTAAATTTCAACAATCCTTAATCAGACTTTACATTTCTATTCTCTTTTTGGTCCTACTACTTGTTATTACTGTTGTTTACTTCTACATCCAAAAATATAAAAGCTACAAACTTTTAAACTTACAGAAAAGACAAATTGAAGAACTCAACTCAACAAAGGATAAACTATTCTCAATTATTGGCCACGATCTTAAGAATCCAATAGCATCTATAATTGGAGTTGCCGAAGTGTTGAACGATTCAACAATTACCATTCCTGACGATAAGCGCAAGCAATTAATACGTAGCATTTACGATGTTGGAACATCAACCCATCACACGCTTGAGGGGCTTTTGAACTGGGCAAAAACACAAACCAATAGTGTTAATGTGAGGTTTGATAATGTAAATCTAAGCACCTTGATTGATTCTATTATTCGTATTCAAACCCCAATTGCTAGTCAAAAAGGTATTACTATTGAAAATATAGTTGAAAAGGATTTGAGCGCAGTAACTGATACCGACATTATATCAACAATACTGAGAAACTTAACCTTAAACGCAATAAAATACTCAAAACAAGGTGGGCGAATTATTATATCGGCGGAGAACCAAAATCAATGGGTTGTTGTTTCTGTAAAAGATTTTGGCGTTGGAATGAACTACGATGTTAAAAACGCTCTTTTCTCCTCAACTAACATAAAGTCGTCCTACGGAACGGCAAACGAGAAAGGCACTGGCTTAGGATTGATAATATGTAAAGAGTTTATTGCAAAACTAGGCGGTAAAATTTGGGTAGAGAGCGAGATAGATCACGGAAGTACATTTCACTTCACTATTCCAAACAAGTCGATCTGATAAGTTAGTTGAAAAACTTCCCAACTTTATTGATTGCCGATGGAAGCGCAAATACAACAACCCTATCGTAGGGTTTAATTTCGCTGTCGCCCTTAGCAATAAATGCTGTGTCGCCACGAACAACGCCTCCCACAATTGCATCTTTCGGGAACGAAACGTGTTTAAGTTTGCCTTTGGTAATTGGAGAGCCAGGCTTAACAATGAATTCAAGTACTTCGGCTTCGGAACCAGTAAGACACTTAATGGTAGAAACGTCGGTACTCATGGTGTAGCGGAAAATTCTGCTGGCAGTAATGAGTTTTTTGTTGATTACTGTATCAACTCCAATACTCTCGGCCAGTCGAATGTAGTTGATATTCTCAATTTCGGCGATAGTCTTTTTTACACCCAAACGCTTGGCTACAATACACGACAGAATATTGGTTTCGGAATTACCCGTAACTGCAACAAAGGCATCCATATACGGAAGGCCTTCCTCTATAAGAAGGTCGGTGTTGCGTCCATCTCCATTAATCACAAGAGCATTCTTGAACTGGCTGGCTAGTTTCTGACTTTTCTCCTTATCAACCTCTATCAACTTAACGTTCATTGACTTCTCCAGTTCGTTGGCTATATGAATGGCAATTCGGCTTCCGCCAAGTATCATCAGGTTATTTACGTCGATATTTTTCTTGCCGGAATGCTCCATCATACCCTTAATTCCGCTCTGGTTGGCAATAACATAAACCAAATCGTTATACTTGAATTGGTCGTTTCCGCGAGGTATAATTGTTTCACCTTCGCGTGAGATTGCAACTGCTCTATAATCCAGATTTTGAATATTTTTGGTTGCCTGAAGTAGAGTGTTGTCAATAACAGGGGAGTCCTCTTCAAGGCGGAATACAATTAACGAAAGTTTACCTCCCGAAAAGTCCACAAACTCGGTTGAACTGGTTTGGCCTAGGAGTGTTACAACTTCTCTTGCCGCTAATCGTTCGGGATATATTAACGAGTCAATACCTAAGTTTAAGAAAATTTCCTTGTTGTTGGGCTGTAGGTATTCGTTTTTATCGATACGTGCGATTACTTTTTTTGCTCCAAGTCGTTTTGCGAGAGTTGCCGAGACAATATTAGTTTCCTCGGAGTGAGCAACAGCAATAAAAAGGTCGGCCTTTTTAATGTTGGCATCTTTTAGTACGCTAATAGATGTTGCCGATCCCTGAAAGGTAACAACATCGGTAGTTGCAGCCACCTGACTAAGCATTTCTGCATCAGGATCAATCACAACAACATCGTGATACTCCTTTGCAAGCATTGTAGCCAAATGGGTTCCAACTTCGCCAGCACCAACAATAATTATATTCATTGCATTACTCTGTTAAGATCCGCTTTTTTAACGAAAAATAAACTGCAAATTAATATGAATTTACTGAGATTATCAGCATTTGTAAAATATTTTTTATTCTATTTCGCACTGATAAGCTCCTTCGGTTATTAAATGATGAACTTTTACCTTTTGGTCAGCCAATGTGATTAGAAGTTTGCTCAATTTCCAATTGGGGAATGAGCCATCAATTACTATTATTTTTGGTGAGATATAGTTGAGCATGTTTTGGGTAAAGTGTTGATTTACTATAAGTATGTCGGTTTCAATTTTATGTGTTGAACTTATCTGTTTTGTTGAGTCGTTGTATGGCATGGCAATAAGTTTGTGTTTTGTTTTTAGTATTGCCAGTCCCATTCCTTTTCGAATAAAAATGTCGCTGTTGGGTTGGCTCATCTCATCGATTATTTTGTATTTGCCATTTCTTGTTTCGTGATTTAGATAACCACTAAAAAAGAACTCATGTTCCTTAATTTGCTTTCTCTGTAATGAGTCCAAACTCGAAATGTATGCAAAGCCACTGTTTCTGATACATACAACTGACTTCTTGGGAGTGCTAAATATTATGAGTTTGTTTTTGTGTATGTTAATTTTGTGCTCAATATTCAGAAGTATTACTCCAATTATCGTTAAAATCATCAGTTGCAAATGAATTAGTCGTTTACTGTAAATGTAAACTGTCAAAAGAAAAAGCCCTGTAATTAGTAGTGTAAGTTGTACCGATGATATGTGAAGACCTCCAATGGTCGATCCTGGAATGCTTTCGATCCAGTAAAGGCTTTTGTTTAGCATTTTTACGATTACATTTAAAATCTCCCCAATAAATAAAGCAAAAGTTGGTATTGGTGATACAATAATTAAAACGACTGCGAGGTAAAGGATAATTGTAGACAGAGGTATGGCTACAAGATTTGTTACAACGAAATAGTTTGGAAACTGAGCAAAATAAAGTACTGTTAGTGGCAATGTGCCAATTTGTGCAGCTATCGAAACCGATATTAGTGACCAAGTGTATTCTAGTACTCTGTTTTTGAAGTAAAGAGATTTATGTATTACTGGGTAAAATAGTATTATTGACAAAACCGCGACGAAGGATAGCTGAAATCCAAGATTAAATAGGTTTGCTGGATTTGTGATTAGTAAGCCGAATGCAGTGGCCGATATTGTATTGTAAATATTTGTGCGAAAGGAAAAACTTTGCCCTATTGCAACCATCGAAAACATGAATGCCGATCGATTAACAGATGGTGAAAGACCTGTTAGTATTGCAAAAAACCACAAAAAAAGCAGAATAATAATTAGGTTGATGATCCTGAAAATTCTATTTCTCGGTAGCATACCAAGTGCCAATACTAGAATGAAGTAAAGAATTCCTACGTGTAATCCGGAAACCGACAAGATGTGCATTGCGCCAGTCGATGAGTAAACCTTATTTATTTCTCCATCGAGCATATCTCTGTACCCTAAGGTTAAAGCCGATAGAACTGCTAGTTGGCTCCCTTCTAATCCATTTCTGCTGAATATTTCCAAAAAGTTATCCCTGATGTTAAATGATGTTTTGATTAGTTTGTTTTCGCTCTTTGAAATTTTTATCCATCTACCTGTTTTTAAAAATGTTGAGTATCTTATTTTGTCGAGAAGTAGGTTTTTGCCAATATCGAATTGGTATGGGTTCTTTGGACTCTCAAATTGGGTAGGGGTAATTTTAGTTGCAATAATATCGCCATAAGTTAATCGTTGAGCCATACTATCGCTCAATTCGAAATATATTAAAATGCTTTCTTCACTATTAACTAAGCCTTGGTTTGTTAAAATACTCTCAACCTTACATTTTACTTTAATGGACTTAGCTCTTTGTTGAGGGTTGTCGAGCAGTCGAGCAATTACTTTCGTTTCTTTTTCTGCCTCAAGATTATCACTAAACGTAAGGTTTAACGATAGTGTTAATCCACATGCGAGTATAAAAGTGTTAAGCATTAAGCCATATACCCATCGGTATCTCCATTGACTTACAACGGCAAACGAAATAGCAAGAAATATGAATATAACGAGAGGTAATAGGGCTGTGTTTTGGTTCGCCGGAAGAATTTGAAATTTAAACTGTAATGCTATTCCAAGAATTAGCGGAATAACCAATCGGAAAAAAGGGGCTTCGTGGTAGGTAAAAGGAGCGTTCAAGGTTTTGTAAGGTTTGATCTATCATCAAGTTACAAAATTTTCATGTGATAGCAATCCCTGTTAAAAAAAACACGCGAGATCGCGTGTCATTGATTATTTTGCTAGTTTGTACTTGTAGTCGGTGCTGAATTTCCCCTTGGATATGGCTGATAGTTTCGATTTTAGGAGTTGTCTGCGTATTGGCGATAATCGATCGGTGAAGAGTATGCCATCGAGGTGATCGTATTCGTGCTGTATAATACGAGCGGCAACGCCTTCGAATACCTCTTCGTGGGGCTCAAAATTTTCATCAACGTACTTAATTCTGATTTTGCTTTCACGGTCAACCTCTTCGTGAATGTTAGGGATGCTAAGGCAACCCTCGCTAAAACGGCTAATTTCGTCGAAACGCTCAACAATATGAGCATTTATAAATGCTTTTTTGAAATCTTTTAAGCTAGGATCGTCCTCCACTAGAGGTGTTCCATCTATCACAAATAAACGGATCGATAAGCCTATTTGAGGTGCAGCCAAACCAATTCCATCGGATTGATACATGGAGTCAAACATATCACTAATTAGCTGCTTAAGGTTGGGATAGTCTGGGTTTATGTCTTGTGCAACCTTCCTAAGCACGGGCGATCCATAAATGCAAATTGGATAAATCATATTATATTATTGTTTATAACTTAAACTTTCCATGTACGATTGAAGAATAATTGTGGCACTAATAGTGTCGATTGTTGCTTTGTTTTGCCGATCTTTTTTCTTTAAACCTCCATCAATCATGGTTTGAAAAGCCATTTTTGATGTAAAGCGTTCGTCGACTTGCACAATTTTCAGATTAGGGAATGCCTTTTCAATTTTCTTCAAAATTGGATTGATGTATTTAACAGCTTCCGATGGTGTATTGTTCATTGTTACCGGATATCCCACAACAAGCAATTCAACATTCTCATTAGTTAAATAATTTCCAAGATATTCAACTACTGTATGCGATGGAATTGTCGCCAAGCCGTTGGCCACGATTTTTAGTGGATCGGTAACGGCTACACCTGTTCTTTTCCTTCCAATATCTAATGCGAGAATTCTTCCCAATTGTAGTTTTATTTTTGCTTAACAAACACTTCGAGTTGATCAATCAGCTCATTAATGTATTCGCTCGATGCGGTAAGTTTAATTCCCTTGTCAAGGTCTATACTGCCTGCTTTCCCAATATGTTTAACTAGCGTTAAGTTGATTACTTGTTTTGAGTTAATCCTAACGAAATTTTTTGTATCGAGAATTTCCTCTAGATCCTTTAACCTATTATCAATGCTTAACGATTCCCCATTGCTGCGAAGGACTATTGTTCCTTTTTGCGATTCTTCGAAGCAGTAAACATCCTTTAAGTCAATAAACTCGGACTTGTTTTGAATATTCACAACAAGTTTTGATGGCAGTATCTCCTTCAGATTTTCGAATAATGCGTAGTAACGTTTTCTTCCATCGAAATTGGAATATCTACGCTTAGACACTCTCGCAAGCGCCGATTCCAACTCTTCAACCTCAATTGGTTTTAGCAGATAATCTATAGCGCTGAATTTAAATGCCTTAACGGCATAATACTCAAAGGCGGTAATGAAAATGACATCAAAATCTCTACTCGAACAGTTCTCCAAGAAATCGAAACCAGATCCTCCTGGCATCTCAATGTCAAGAAATACGATGTCTGGCTTAATGAGTTCAACTTTGCTTAAGGCTTCAATGGACGAGCGTGCAACATCAACAACTTCTATGTCCTTGGCAAATTGGCTAAGGAGCAGTTCGAGCGTGCGGACCGAGGCAATTTCGTCATCAACGATAAGGGCTTTAAGCATGGTTTAAAATTTTATGCTGCAAATTTAACAAAAAACTTTAAGCTAGTAGGTTTTATTAACCACATTAAAGATTTACAACTTCAGGTAAGTTGTAGGTTGATGTGCTGAATATAAGTCTTGTGCAATTAATTTAACAGGCCCAAAGTTTTTGGTATTGTTATACTTACCATTGTGCCAGACGGCTTGTTATCTGAGTCGAAGAGGTCAGTAATTTTAATGTCGAATTTATCTTTGTACATTGAATTCAGCAGATCAATTCTTTGCTGCGTAATTTGATATCCACGCGATTTGTGAACTCTTGAGTTTTGTTCTTGAACCCTTTTTGCTTCATCGCGGCCAACGCCATCATCATCAATTGTGCAAATTATTTTTTCGGATTCTTCCTTTAGGGTAATGTTTACATGCCCGCTTTTTTCGGATTTTAGCATTATCCCGTGCCAAATAGCATTCTCTACAAATGGTTGTATAAGTAGTGTTGGAATTTTTATATCGAGAATGGAGTCGTTGTTACCATAGTCAATGGTATAAGTAAATTTGCCTTCTAACCGCAAAGCTTCCAGTTCAAGGTATATTCTAAGTGCATCAATTTCGTCTCTTAATGGAATAGTTGGAGACAAGGAGTTGTCGAGTGTCATTCGCATTAAGCGGGCAAATTTGGTTAAGTATTTATGCGAGCTAATGGTGTCTCTTTCAAGGATGTAGTATTGAATTGAGTTAAGAGTATTGAATATGAAATGAGGATTCATCTGCTGACGAAGCGATTGTTGCTTGTAAAGGTTGATATTGTTGAGCAATTCATTTCTGCGTCCAATTTCTCTCACCCTACTCCTGTATACAAGGTAAAGTAAGCCTGTAAAGAAGAAGGTGATTATAACAATAAACCATGCACGTTCCCAGAATGGGGGATTAATGCTAAACTTCAGAGTGGTTGGATTTGTACTCCATACTCCGTTAGAGTTTAGTGCTTGAAGTTGAAAAACGTATTCTCCTGAGTTGAGTCCATTATAAATACAATTTGTAGATTTTGTATAAACCCAACTTGTGTCGAGTCCAAGCATTCTATGTCTGTACATTAAGCGTCCCATATTTCTATAGGCCAATCCAACATAGGAGATGTCAATTGTATTTTGTGAGTACTCTAAGTTTATGATGGTGTCATTCAATGGAAGGAGCGATCCTTCAACTACTATCTTTGTAATAACTGTAGGAGGGGGTGTTTCGTTTCGGGTAAGTTTACTAATATCAATAATTGCTAGGCCTTTATTGGTGCCTATGTATATATTGAGATCCTTTGAATATACTGATGTTATTTCGTTGCTAGGTAAACCATCGTCAATTGTAAAATTTAGAATTTTTTTGTTTTTAATGTTTGGAATTAGCGATAAGCCTTGTCGAGTGGCTACCCAAACTGTATTTGACGATTTATATAGTTGATGAATGGAATTTGAGATTAGACCATCTTTAACAGAAATCTGTGAAACATCTCCATTTTTAGAGTAAATAACTATTCCTGCGCCGTTTGTACCTATCCATAGTGCAGAGTCAATTGGGTTGAAAAACATGCTGTGGCTTACACGACTAAGCAGTTCGTTTTGATCTCCAATGTATTGATAGGTGTTGTCGGAATACTTCCACAGTCCATTTATAGTACTTAGCCAAACGCTTCCTTTGCGGTCTTCCACTAGGCTAAATACCATGCCGCCAAATCCATCGTTAATTTGAGAGTCGTAAACAACTTGTTCGTTTTTGATTTTTCTAAGACCTCTGGCTGTTCCAATCCAGTATCCCCCATCCTTTGAACTAATAATTTTTCTGGGGTAAATTGTAGTGTTATCGTCAAAAATTTTTTTATAAGTATCCTTCTCAAAGTAACCAAGTTCATTAAAAGTACATACCCAGACCCTGTTTCGAAGAGTATCTCCGAAAATTGAACGTACATATGTTGTGTTGACAATCTGGCTCTTAGCGTTGTAATGGGTAATGGAGTTGCTTTTGATTATGTCTACAAACCCCATTTCATAGCCCACGTATATTCTATTATCATCGGAATATATTGCATTTACCCTATTGTCGGCTAATCCGCTTGCTTTTGAAAGGGTGCTGATTTTGTAATCTGGGGCGTAAAACACTCCATCGTTTAGGGTTGAAAACCAGTACGAACCCTCTTTGTCACGGAGTACCGATGTTACTTGATATTCTTTCAGTAGAACATTGCTTGGCTCCTTCGTAATGTCACAATTGGGATAAATATAAACACCTCCTTCAAATGCCGATACCCAGAGATTTTCATCTTCATCAATATTCATCCATATATATTGTGTGCTACGATCTGTTGATTTGCCAATGATTTTGCCGTTTTTTATGCTAAGTAAGTTCCCATCTAGAGATAGAATGAGGGTTTCGTCTTTTTTCTTTTGTGCGAATACATAAAGGGGAACAAAGTTGTGATTAAATAACTCTTTGAAACTAAATCGGAACTTTTGTTGTTCGTCGGAATACATAAGGTCGTTCGAAGGGGCTTGTAAAGGATTTGAAACTAGAACTTTTCCGCAGGGTAATCCTTTCATAACTATCTCACCTTCTTCATACTCTCCACCCATTTTTTTATATACACCTTCTGCGCTTATTGTAATCAGTCCAAAGTTCTTTAAGCCAAGGTAAATGTTGTCGAGGCTATCGATGTGAAAAGCCATTTTAATGGGCCCTCGGCTATTGGGAAAGTGTTGTTTAATTTTTGAGTTGTAAGGATAATCTTTAATTTTTCCGTTTTCGTAAAAACTAAGATTGCCCGAAAAGGGAATAAACCAAATTCTATGTTTGTAATCTTCGTATATTTCAAAAACCGTATTGTCGGCTAGCCCCGAAACAAGGTCGAAGTTTTCAAAATTATAACCATCATACCTACTAACCCCATTATTGGTTGCGAACCAAATATACCCTTTTGAATCTTGAAAAACATGGTAAACTTCACTTGCCGACAATCCCTCGTCTACTGTGAGATGTCTGTACACAGGCTGATATTGACCGTATTGAGGTAAATAAGAAAGTAAAAATGAAAATAAAAACAGAATTCTTAACAGCCGCATACTCCCCAAGGCATTACTTGTCTATTCTAAATAATTAATATTAATGCTAAAGTAATAATTATCTGCAATAAATTATCAATCAAGCAAAAAAAAGAAGGAGCCATTTTGGCTCCTTCTTCATAAAATACATTGAACAGACTATTCGTTGTTTCCTGCTAGTTTTTTGTAAGAGTTGTATCTCCACTTAGCGTTGTCTTCAGCAGCTTTGAATAGTTCTCCAGCTTCTTGTGGGAACGATAATTGTAACGATGTGTAACGAACCTCACTCTTTAAGAAATCTTGGAACATATTCCATTCTGGCTCCTTAGAGTCTAACTGGAAAGGATTCTTGCCTTCTGCCTCTAACATTGGGTTGTAACGATACAAGTGCCAGTATCCACTCTTAACGGCAAGTTTTGCCTCGTTCTGAGTTGCACCCATACCCTTGCGGATACCATGGTTAATACATGGAGAGTAGGCAATAATCAAAGATGGTCCTGGATATGCCTCTGCTTCTTTCATTGCCTTGAAGTATTGGTTGTGGTCTGCACCCATTGCAACCTGTGCAACGTAAACGTAACCATACGACATTGCCATCATACCAAGGTCTTTCTTGCGAACTCTCTTGCCCGATGCTGCAAATTTAGCAACAGCAGCAACTGGAGTTGATTTTGATGCCTGTCCGCCAGTGTTTGAGTAAACCTCGGTATCCATTACAAGCACGTTAACATCCTCGCCAGTTGAAAGAACGTGGTCAAGTCCGCCGTATCCAATATCGTAAGCCCAACCATCGCCACCGAAAATCCATACAGATTTCTTCTCGAAGTACTGTTTAAGATCAAGCAACTCTTTAGCTAATGGACTATTCTCTTTTCCAAGAGCAGCAACAAGTTTAACCGATGCAGCCTTAGATTGCTCAGCATTGTTTTTGCCAGCAATCCACTCTTTAGCAGCTTCTTTAGTTGCTTCAGCAAAATTACCACCAATAACCTCGTTTAATTTACGCTCAATACGTTCACGTAATTTTTCAACACCAGTTGCAATACCAAAGCCATACTCTGCATTATCCTCGAACAGAGAGTTAGCCCAAGCTGGTCCACGACCTTCCTTGTTTGCACAGTAAGGAGTTGACGGAGCAGAACCACCATAAATTGAAGAACAACCTGTCGCGTTAGCAACAATCATTCTATCACCGTAAAGTTGAGTAATTGCCTTGATGTACGGAGTTTCGCCGCAACCTGCGCAAGCACCGCTGAACTCGAATAATGGTTGAGCAAATTGGCTATTCTTAACAGATTTTTCTTTTCCAAGAATATCTTTATAACCAACTTTTTCGTGCATATAGATATAGCGCTCTGCTTCGGCCATCTGAGTTTCAATTGGCTTCATTTCAAGAGCTTTTGTTTTTGCTGGACAAATATCAGCACAGTTTCCGCAACCAGAGCAGTCTAACGCACTAACTTGTATACGGAAGTTGTATTCCTTAACACCACCGTTACCTTTAACTGTTTTAGTGCCGGTAGGTGCATTTTTAAGTTCCTCGTCAGTCAATAGAAATGGACGGATTGCAGCGTGAGGACAAACGTAAGCACACTGGTTACACTGAATACAGTTGTCCGAAATCCACTCAGGAACGTTAACTGCAATACCTCGTTTTTCGTACTGGCTAGTTCCCGCAGGCAAAGTTCCATCCTCTCTATCAAGGAATGCGCTTACAGGGAGGTCGTCACCTTTTTGGAGGTTTACAGGGTTAACAAACTCGTTGATAAACGCTGGAGCGCCGGCTATTTCATTTTGTTTTTCAACTTCAAGTTTAGCCCACTCTGCAGGTACAGTAACCTTAATTGCTTCGCCACCTTTATCCACAGCAGCATAGTTCATCTTAAGGATTTCCTCGCCTTTACGTCCGTACGATTTCTCAATTGCTTTCTTCATTTCTTTAACTGCAATGTCGTAAGGAATTACGTTTGCAATTTTGAAGAAAGTACTTTGCATGATAGTATTTGTACGGTTACCAAGGCCAAGTTCTTCCGCAATTTTAGTTGCGTTGATGATATAGAAATTGATATTGTTTTCCGCTAAATACTTCTTGATTGAGTTTGGAAGTTTTTCCTTAGTCTCCTCAACATCCCAAATTGTATTCAAAAGGAATGTGCCACCCTTTTGAAGACCCTTAAGCATATCGTATTTTCCTAAGTATGAAGGAACGTGGCATGCTACAAAGTCAGGTGTGTTAACTAGATAAGGCGAACGGATTGGTTGATCGCCAAAACGTAAGTGAGAAACTGTAATACCTCCAGATTTCTTTGAATCGTAAGCAAAGTATGCTTGGCTGTATTTATCGGTGTTATCACCAATAATTTTGATAGAGTTCTTGTTAGCACCAACAGTACCATCAGAACCTAATCCGAAGAATTTAGCTTGGTAAGTTCCTTTTGTTGCAAGGTTGATCTCAGCACCAACTGGTAGCGATTTGAACGTAACATCGTCAACAATACCAACGGTGAACTGATTCTTAGGCTCATTCATCTTTAAGTTGTCGAAAACAGCAATCATTTGAGCAGGAGTTGTATCCTTTGAACTCAATCCGTAACGACCACCAATAATAAGAGGAGCCTTATCTTTTCCGTAGTATAAATCTTTTACATCTAGGTATAATGGATCACCATTTGCTCCGGGCTCTTTAGTTCTATCTAAAACACAGATGCGTTTTACTGACTTAGGCATTGCGTTGAAGAAGTACTTAGCAGAGAATGGACGGTATAGGTGAACGCATACCAAACCAACTTTCTCACCTTTTGACATTAAGTAGTCAACAACCTCTTTCAATGTGTCGGTGATTGAACCCATTGCAATAACTACGTTTTCTGCGTTTGCATCGCCATAGTAATCGAATGGGTGGTACTCACGACCAGTTAACTTGGTGATTTCCTTCATGTACTCCTCAACCATATCAGGAACTGCATCGTAGAACTTATTTGCAGCCTCACGAGCTTGGAAGTAGATATCAGGGTTTTGTGCAGTACCACGAGTTACAGGGTGCTCTGGGTTAAGAGCTCTGTCGCGGAATGCTTGTAATGCTTTTTGGTCAACAAGTGGAGCCAAGTCCTCATTCTCAAGCACCTCAATTTTTTGAATCTCATGAGATGTGCGGAAACCATCAAAGAAGTGTAGGAATGGAACTCGCGATTTGATTGCTGTTAAATGGGCAACGCCAGCCAAATCCATAACTTCCTGCACACTACCTGTTGCAAGCATTGCAAAACCACTCTGGCGAGTACTCATAACATCGCTATGGTCGCCAAAGATTGAAAGAGCTTGAGCTGCTAAACTACGAGCCGAAACATGGAAAACGCCTGGTAGTAACTCCCCGGAGATTTTATACATGTTAGGAATCATAAGTAGCAAACCTTGCGATGCTGTGTAGGTTGTGGTTAATGCGCCAGATTGTAAAGAGCCATGTACTGCACCAGCAGCACCAGCTTCACTTTGCATCTCTGCAACCTTAACTGTATCGCCAAAAATGTTCTTACGACCGAATGCCGACCACTCGTCAACGTACTCAGCCATTGTAGATGAAGGGGTGATGGGATAAATTGCAGCTACCTCGCTAAACATATAAGCAATGTGCGCCGCAGCATAGTTACCATCACAAGAAATGAATTTTTTAGACTTTGTCATTTGATTTTGTGAGTTTTATGATGAATAACAGATTTTTTGAAAAATCGATGCAAAGTTAATACAATTCAATAAAATTAACCATGTTTTACAGCAATTTGAAAATACTATAAATTAGCCCTAATTCGCTGAAAACGTTTGAAATGAGATATTCAATAATTTTGTACTATATATAAATTGTAAGCACATTGCAAATTCTAGTTTAAAATTGTAAGTAAAAGTCTGGTATTTTGGTTTTGATGTAGTAAAAGTGCCCTATTTTGATTGCTAAATGGTTATTTGGAGTGTAATTTTGATTTAGTAATTTTGAAATTATTCAACTGAACGATTAAAATCCTTCTTTTAATTTTTTGTATCAATGCCGACCGACTTTTCTTTCGATTACGAGGTTCCATTGCCTGTATGTTTCTGTAGTTGGAAACATCACTTAAAATATATAGTTGATAATATTCCCGCATTTGAGGAACGTGTTATTAATGCTCAACAGCTACTCGAAAGTATTAATGGTACATTGCTCGATATGTATGTTGGGAATTTGACTCCAAATGAAATTGCTGGAGAAGTTGTAAATCATTCTTTACTTAGAAAACACCTTACTAAGGATTCCTTTACTTATTGGATATCGCAAAATGGAACAAACTACCGCTGCTTAACTCTTAGTGATGAGTCGCGCTGGGTGCTTCGGTTGGGCTATTTTCCCGATAGGTTTATACATATTCATCCAGGACGAAACTCCGTAAATACTTTCAGGTTTCGTTCTTCAAATTTGAGGGTTGCAATTGCGTATAGGTTATTGTTTGGTTGGAACCAGACAAACTATTCAAGTTCGTTGTTGAATCGCGCAAGGTGTTTTGTTAAATTACCCCCTTTGGGTGGTACAATTGAATCCAAAGGAACCGTTAAAATATTGAACTATTTAAACGTTAAAAATTTTTAATTCTTACAAGATGTTTTAGAACACAATGCGTTGACTTATAGTGAAATTGGGGTGTTGGGAAAAGGTGTTTTAAATCACCATTTAAGAGTTGATTTATGTGAAACTTTAGCCGTAATTTTGCGTTATAGATAATAGATTTACAAGTTAGGTTTTAGGGTTAATAGTTGGTTAAAGGTTTAGTGATTTAGGTTAGTTTTAGGGTGTAAAAACGGGGTCGGATAACGGCTCCGTTTTTAATTTTATTTATTTTGTGTTTGCAAATTTATTAAATTTCGATTAGGTTTGGCATTGCATCAAACCAATCATGAAAGCTACGAGACTTTTTTACATATTTTTTTTAGTTATAGCCTGTTCCACTTCCAACAAAAGAGTTGACTTAGACAAAGTTTTTCGCTACAACGAGAGTAAGGGTGTAACCTCTCTCGATCCAGCATATGCAAGAAATTTGTCGTTGATTTGGCCTGTAAACCAATTGTATAATGGCTTGGTTCAGTTATCTGATTCTTTAACAGTTGAGCCGTGTATAGCAAAATCGTGGGAAATTTCTGCAGATGGTTTGCAGTATACATTTTATTTAAGAAGTGATGTTTTTTTTCACGATGATAAATCGTTTAAGAATAGCATTGGCCGAAAGGTAGTTGCTTCAGATTTTGTCTACACATTCAATAGGTTAATGGACTCGAAAACCGCATCGCCTGGAGCATGGGTGCTTTCTGTGTTAAATAAGGATTTTATTGGGAGTACAAATGGATGTTCCGCATTATCGGATAGTGTGTTTGTTGTATATCTTTCAAAACCGTTTCCAGCATTTCTTGGTTTAATGAGCATGCCGTATTGTTTTGTTGTACCGCACGAATCGGTGGCTTTATATGGTAACGAATTTGCTCGAAACCCCGTTGGTACTGGTCCGTTTTATTTGAAATTCTGGAAGGAAGGCGAGAAGTTGGTTTTACGCAAAAACAAAAAGTATTTTGAAACCGATACAGATGGTACTAAGTTACCATACCTCGAGTCGGTAGTTGTAACCTTTATTGCCGATAAACAATCTGAGTTTCTTGAGTTCATAAATGGTAATGTGGATTTTTTATCGGGAGTTCATGCTGCTTCAAAAGATGAACTACTTACTCGAACAGGAGAACTTAATCCTAAGTATAGCAATAGGGTTAAAATGATAACTGGTCCATATCTGAATACTGAGTATTTAGGTGTATTGCTCGATAGCTCCTTGGAGGTTGTTAAGAGTTCTCCTTTGTCCAACAAAAAAGTTCGTCAGGCAATTGGGTATGGATTCGACAGGAGTGCTATGATGCTTTATTTGAGAAGCAACTTGGGTTACCCTGCTCACCAGGGATTCGTTCCTCCCGGAATGCCAGGATTTGGTTACTCAACCAAGGGCTTTTCATATAATCCAGAACTTTCGCGCCGCTTGTTGGCTGAAGCAGGATTTCCCAATGGGCGAGGAATGCCACCAATTACTATTACCACCACCGATGATTATTTAGATATCTGCGAGTTTATACAACATCAACTTGGAGAGATAGGTATAGTTATAAAGATAGAGGTTTTGCCTGGTGCCGCATACCGAGAAATGATGGCCAACTCTAAACTTGTGGTTTTTAGGGGATCGTGGGTGGCGGATTATGCCGATCCTGAAAACTATCTCGCGTTATTCTTATCTCAAAATTTTTCGCCACATGGGCCAAACTATACTCATTTTAGTAATTCTGATTTTAACAAGATGTATGATAATGCACTGCTGAGGCTTTCATACAGCGAAAGATTAGATTACTATAAGGCAATGGATTCAATGGTAGTTGCCAATGCTGCCGTTATACCTTTATATTACGATAAGGTAGTTCGATTCCTTTCCAAGGATGTTAACGGAATGTCCGTTAATCCAATGAATTTATTGGTTTTGAAAAAGGTTAAGAAGTAATTTATTGTAAGTTAATCGTAAGTAAAGACTTTTTTTTACAGATGGTAAAATTCCATAAACTTATGTTGCTATAGTTAAAAGATCCTTTAAGGCTAAGTTTATCTGTGAATTTGTAATTCTTTATGGGCAATAACAAAAAATAATATAGATTTGAAATCTAGTAATACTAAAAGAAAAAATAATGATTATTGTTGCTGATAGCGGTGCCACAAAAACCGATTGGAGAATAATTGAAAAAGATGGCGATATTCATAGTTTCGAAACCATTGGCCTTAGCCCATACTTTAATACTGAATCGGATTTTTTGAGCGCATTAACTCATAATTTTCCAACTGGGTTAAACCCCAATAGTGTTAAGTCGGTATTTTTTTATGGATCAGGATGTGGGGTGCAGGAACGTGGCGAAACAGTTGCTAACTATTTGCAAATATTTTTTTCCAATGCCAAAGTTAGCGCACAGTCCGATGCGCTAGGTGCTGCTCGTGCATTGTTTGGAAACCAATCCGGGATAGTTGTTATATTAGGTACAGGCTCCAATATTACATACTATAATGGCTCTAGCCTAGAGATTAAAACTCCCTCGTTGGGATATGCGCTGGGCGATGAGGGAAGCGGAGCTTATATGGGACGACTATTGTTGAGATCGCTTCTGTACGGATATTTGCCCAAGGAATTGTCCGAAAAACTGGCAGAAAGTTATAATATTCAGATTAGCCACATTCTTAATATGACATATACAAGCCCAAGGCCATCGGCATACCTTGCTTCGTTTGTTCCATTTTTAGTTGAGAATATTAATCATCCATCAATTCAGTCGATAGTTGACGAATCGCTTGAAATGATGTGTAAATATCATTTAAAAGTGTTTTCGAATATTTCAGGGTTGCAAGTTGGAGTGATTGGTTCTGTTGGTTGTCTTTTTGCCGAGAGACTAAATCTGATTGCTGAACGTGAGGGATTTCATGTATCAAAATACTTAAGATATCCAATTGAGCAACTTGTTAAGTACCATTCTTAGGGTAATTCGTGTTTAAATCCCGAACGCTTCCATATGCTGTCTACATAATCAATACAGTTATTTGCTTTTTCGTTTTCGCCAAGCTGATTTAGCAACATGGATAGGTTTTTCATTAATGAGGCCTCAACGAGTTTGTACCCCGCTATACCACTTAGCTCTATGGCATTTCTAAAGCATACATTGGATTCTTCGAGGTTGTTTGATGATAGGAAGTAAGACGATCGGAGCGTTTCGCCAACAATAATTCCAAAGTAACTTCTTAAGGGATTCAGTACGCAGTAGATCTGCTCAATAATGCTATTCTCCTCGTTAGTAATAACTTTCTTTTCGTGCTCAAATCTATAAAACTTGGTAAACAGGAAACGCATTGCTGAGCGATGGTTTGGTTTTGAAAAATCGTCAGAGAGTTTAATAATTTTGGGTATATAATGGCTTTGTCCAATTAAAATTAAGGAAAGCACAACGAATTCAGCAAAATCATCCTTGGCTTCATTGTCTTTGTATAAGGCTGAATGTTTTGTTGCCTTTTCAATCCAACCCATTGAGTTTTGATTCTCTACAAAAGTTTCGAAAATAATATTATTTGCAAACCATATACCTGCTATAAGAGGATCGAGCTCCATAGTGTTTGTATGGTTTGATTTTTCTAGATGGGCGATGGCATGATTTGAGTCCGCGGAAATAAAACTATTGAAGCAAAGAAGTGTGTTTGCCCAAACTATCTCATCGTTTTTTGATGAGTTTTCGAGGTATGTTTTAAGGAAGAGGTTGAAAGAATCTACAATATGATTGAGGTCGACATTGTTCTCAAAGAATAGCTTGCGGGCTGTGGGGTTTTTTGCGTAAATTGGCAGTAACGAATTTCGCATTAAACTATCGGTCCGGAACGTGATTGTAATTGTAGGATTCTGAAACGTTAAAGCGAGGGCCTCTTTGCTCAACTCAAAAAAATTCTGAATAGGATCCGTGAGCCGTTCTTTGTAAGCAAGTTTGAAAAGCGTACTTAGAATAGATGATTTTAACTCGTTATCTGAGAGATTTTTGTCGACCCAGAGAAAAATTTTCGAATTCAACCCGCGCTCAATTCTTATCAAGTTCTGAACAATCAGCATACTCATAAGTTGCTGATTGGCTATTCGGATATATTTTAAGTAAACGCCAAATGTATCGACCTGCGTCTCCTCAATAATAATTCCATATGAGGTGAGATCTTCGTAAGCGGCGTAATAATTTCCGGAGAGTTTTAAGTGGATTGGATAAATGCTTTTCAATTCATCCTTTAAAACCAATCTTTGGCCATACTTCGATAGCGTAATTATCTGGTTAAGGATATCGATTTTCTCATCGGAGTAATGAGCAAAGTAAACTTGCTTTTTTAAGAATTCGCTCAGAATCGAAAGTTGATCGTTTAGTAAATGCTTGCTTTCGGGGGTGTAAACGCTAATGAAAAGTTGCAGAAAGTATGGGTAGGAAATAATTTCCCGTAAATCGGGGTGCATTTCATGAACAAGTATTCTGTTGGCGTAATCTTTATTCAATGTATTGTCGAGGATTACTTGAATTTCCTCGTGGTTGAGAGGTGGAATGTTTGCCCCCTCTTTCGAAAATAGCTCTGGGTCGGTATGTCCCCAAATAGAATTCTCTTTGATATGGGTGGAGAATGCTTTCCATGTCGATAGTCGGGCTGTTACAATTAGTTTGAATTTGTCCGATTTTGCTAATTTTTCCGCCAAATCAACTAGCGATTTATATATTTTTTCTTGCTTGGAACCTTGAGAGGTTATTTCGTCTAAAGCATCAATTATTATGATGAACTGACCCTGTACGTTGTTTTTTCCATGCAAAATTTCGGTAAAAAAAGCACTGTCGGGTTTTAGTCCCAAAAGTCGCAAAAGCCAGGTTTCAATAAATACCTCTGTAGGGGCAAACTGATCGAGTAGTTGGGCCGACATGAATAAAATAATATCACCGGTATGCTTCTTTTTCTTAATTCTATTAAGGTACCAGTGAGCCAGCATTGTTGATCCTCCGTATCCTCCTGGTGCAATAAAAGCAACAGCCGAATATTGACTAGCAAAAAAAGTTTTTAGTCGATCTTTTATAAACGCTCTCTTTACTGTACTGTCAAATTCGATCCCGGACTTAATTCTTATTTGCTCAATGGAGTTGCTGCTGATTATGCTAGCATTTTTAGCTACTAAATCCCAGCATTCAATTAAATTACTGCTTGAGGTTGTTTTGTTATTCGTGTTGTTTTGAATAAAGTCATCCCAATCTTTATATGCTACAAAACGTGAAAGTATGTCAAGCGTGACACGCGACGGATTAGAATTCGTAGCAAGGAATCCGAAAACTCTTCTTAAGGTAGCAGGGCTGATGTATGCTTTTGATTGTTCTAATATGTTGGCTGATAGATATATGCAGTCTTTTTGGTAGGATATTTTCCTCCCAATTTTGATTTCAATTTCATTTTTGAGTTTCTCTATCATTAGTTTGCACAAAAAACTTGTAGTAAGCCGAAATGCCCCAAAACAATTGATTTACAAATATAGTTGTTTGTTTGTTCCGTTGAATGTGAGTTAATGAAAAACTTGACCGATTTGACATGTTTCTGCCAATACTATCCTCCTT
>WBUV01000011.1 GCA_008933525.1 Bacteroidales bacterium
TTTCAATTTGGTTTGGTTCGTTGATGATTTATTCTGAAATTTTTTGGCGACATGTTTTTGTGTTTTTTTCTAGGGCGTGGTTGGTTGATGTTTTCTATACTAAACTTGCTCGTTTTGGGTTTTTCATAAATAAAAAGTTTATTTTTCGTTTTATAGAATCAGGTATTTTTGAATTTCTATTATCATTGAGTTTTTACCGTCTAGTTAAATACTTTTCTGGTTTAATTCAGGATGTTCAAGATGGCCGTTTGTCAAAATTTTTTGAAACCTCTACACTAAAGGTTTGCTTGTTGTTTGTGCTAAGTTTTCTAGTTTTATAATTTTTTCGTATAGTATAGTGGTTAATACGCCGGGCTTTTAACCCGTGAGGCTTGGGTTCAAGTCCCAATACGGTCAAGGGTGCCAAAAAAAGCGCAAACCTTGGGAGGTATTCTGGATTTTTGTCGAGTTTGATTCTGGCTCCGAGTGAGCGCTAGCAACGTGCTTAACACATGCAAGTTTTACATTATTTTTAATTATGTAGCGTACGGGTGAGGAAAATGCGAGATTTTTATGAATGATAGTACTTTTATAATAGAAGTATAAAATCTGTTGTACATTGATTCAATTTTATGGTGGATTTTTTATACAGCAGATTAAAGGCTTTTGCTGTTATCAGGAGTACTCGCAGAGGATTACGTTTGTTGGAGGTTTTAAACACCTTCAAAGCTATGATCCTTAGCTGGTTTGAGAGAATGATCAGCCACATTGGAACTGAAACAAGGTCCAACCTTTGTTGAAAAGGCAGCAGTGGGGAATATTGGACAATGGGCGTAAGCTTGATCCAGCAATGTTGCGTGAGGGATACCTTGTAAAATAAACAAGAGGGGTGTTGCATTTGATTTTATTTACATAAAGCCCCCTGGGACGGTAACTTGTAAACCTCGCTTAGGTTCTATATTATGCAATATATCCTAAGAAAGCTTCAGCTAAATTCGTGCCAGCAGCTGCGGTAATACGGATGAAGCCAGTGTTACTCATCTTCAATGGGCGTAAAGTGCGCGTAGGTGACTAAATGAATACTTTAGTAAAGTTTGAATTTTATAGTTCTTTGCCTAATTTTTTTGTTTAGTTTGAGTTTTTAAGAGGTAAACGGTATGGTCAGAGGAGGGTTAACATTTTATGATACTGATTAGACCACCAGTGGTGAAAACGGTTTACTTGTATTAACTGACACTAAAATGCGCGAAAGCGTGGGGAGCAAACAGGATTAGATACCCTGGTAGTCCACGCCGTCAACGATGAGCACTAGCAGTACTTGGGATTTTAGCCACAAATACCTGAGTTTTTTAGGTAAGGGTTTTAAAGGTGTTGCTTAGCTAACGCGTTAAGTGCTCCGCCTGGGGACTACAATCGCAAGATTGAAACTCAAAGAAATTGACGGAGAATCAAACAAGCGGTGGAAGATGTGGTTTAATTCGACATAACACGCAAAACCTTACCGGTTTTAGTTGCAGAGTGGATAAAAGAGTAATTTTTTTTTATTATACTTAAACAAATTTGAATATAATATACTTTGAGCAGGTGTTGCATGGCTGTCGTCAGCTCGTGCCGTGAGGTGTATGATTAATTTCTGTAACGAGCGCAACCTTTGTTGCTTATTTTATAAAAATACATTGTAAGTGAGATTAACAAATAAATTTTGTTGGAAGGTGGAGATCATGTCAAGTCTGTACGGCCCAAATGAACCGGGCGACACACGTCTTACAAAGATAATCACAAAGATAAACGAAGGCGCGAGCCTTAGTAGATTTCTAAATATTATCGTAGTTCAGATTGTTCTCTGCAATGAGAGCATGAAGGTGGAATCGCTAGTAATCGTAGATCAGAATGCTACGGTGAAACCGTCTCTGATTCTTGTACACACCGCCCGTCACGCTATGAGAATTAGTCATTATTGAATTTTTTCGTCAAAAAATTAAAATTATAGATGTCAGACTATACGATTAATTTCGTTTAGCTTCTTTTTTTACTTTTTATAATTTTGATTTTTCTAAGTAACAAACATTTAAATTTGTTTTAACAGGTTTTTTGGGTTATCTTAGAGCGGTTAAGAGGTAATGGTTAGTGATTGCAGTGAAGTCGTAACAGGGTAATCGTACTGGAAAGTGCGGTTGGAGAGCTTTCGTGTAGTAATAAAATATAGGAGTAGGTCTAGTAGCACAATTGGTTAGTGCATTCGGCTGTTAACCGAAAGGTTGTAGGTTCGAGCCCTGCCTAGTTCGTTAATTTTATGTATCGTTGTTTTGTGAGTGGCTGAGTGGTTTAAGGCGTCAGTCTTGAAAACTGAAGAGTATATTTGTATACTCCGTAGGTTCAAATCCTACCTCAGGTGTGTTTTGCAAGAAGTGGCTGAGTGGTTTAGGCGATGGACTGTAAATCCACGGTGTATGCCGACATAGGTTCGAGTCCTATCTTCTGCAATTGATTTGTGTGTTGTTTTAAAACTTGGGGGATTTTTGTCATTTTACTTGATTTATGGCTTTAATTTAGTAGTAGGTTAGTATATATGTTCAGGTTTTCTGGCTATTACTTCCACTTAGCCTTTTTGAGGATAAAAAATAAAATAAGTTTTGTCATATAAAATTACTAAAAAATAGTTTATGTTGGTTTTACAAGCTTTTTTCGATTCACTTCAAGAATTTATCCTTTACTTCGCTTTTCATGATTTTTTCCTTAACCACTGTATATTCGAGGGAGCCATTACCATCCTTGAAGATGGTAGCCTTAAAGGGGATGTTGTTTGTGGAAAAAATATCCTTTTTTTATACAAAGAAAAACTTGGTTTTTCTTTTTTTATATTTATTAGCTTTTTAAAATTTAAATTTTTAAAAATATTTTTAATTGGGTTTACCACCGTCTTGGATTATTGTATTGTAGGCCCTTGGTGCTCTGGTGTGGCTCGTGCAGGGTATGTCTGGGAAATAAGTCCTTGTTGGAGGTTTTGGACTCTTCGTTTTTTTGATTTATTGAATTTTTTTAATTCTATTAACTTTGATGTTGCAGGGTTTTACGCAAGTAATTGGTCTTTGTTACTTACAGTTTTGGAAACCTTAATGTGGCTCTTTTATATAATTTTTTGTGTTTTAGCGATTCCGTTTTTCATTTTTAATATACTATTAAAACTTGGGGGGTTTGTGTTGCTTACTTTATTAAATGGCTTTAGCCTCTTTTATTTTTTTTGTTTACTTTGTTGTTCTACTGCTGTTTTTTTATTTTCTTCCCCTTACACAATGTTTCCTGAATTTATGCTTGTTTTATCAATAATTATCGCAGTCTTTCTTTATGGCTTAGCAAGTGTAAAATACGATTTAGGATTTCTTCATAAACAGGTAGCTTTAGCTTTTGGATATGATGCGCTGGTGAGGGTAAGTAATTTTGGTACTTTCGAGCGCAACATGCTACTTCGTTTTCATAATAGTCGACGTCAGTTGACAATGATACTTATTTTTTGGCGAGTTCTTTTTGTTGGATCATTGCTTTCCTTTTTGTGGTTTACGATTCAATTTGGTTTTTATTATCCAGTTCACCTACAAACAGTAGATTATCTAAGTTTGAACTTTACTGCTGTCTCAAACAGCGTAGTAGGCGCCAGTGACATAATTTTTGGAGCTCATTTTTACCATGATGGGTTTACTTTTAGTAGTAGATTTTTTTTAGTGTTTTTATTTATTTTGTTTTTGATTATAGTTAGAAACGAGTTGTTTCAGGAGTCTAAACTTTGCAACTTGGAATTTCTGATTCTTTATGCCTTTGGAGTTTTGTTCTCAATGTTTTTAGTTTCATCCTTTAGTTTATTTTCTTTTTTTCTTTCAGCTGAAGGTTTGGTTATTACTATGTACTTACTAGCGGCGAGCGGTATTTATTACAGGTTATTTTCAAAATTTTATTTATCTGTTTTACATAACTTGATTAGATACCGTTCACTAGAAGGTGCTTTAAAATACTCAATATTTAATATTTTATCTACTTTCTTTTTATTGTTTGGTTCAGTTATTTTATTTGCAGTGACTAAAGGCTCACTTTTTTTTTCAAGCATTTCCTTGATGATTACACATTTACAAGATTCGCATTCAAGCCTTTCACATTTCTTATTGTTTGGTAGCTTTGTTGGTGTTCTGTGTTTATGTTTTTCTTTTTTTTTTAAATTAGGGATTTTTCCATTTTCATCTTGGGTTCCGGATTTGTATGAATCGACAATACCGGTAAACATGGTTTATTTTTTAATTTTACCAAAAGCAGCAATTATGCTAGCTTTTGTAAATTTTTATCGTTTTTTTTTTGTTCACTTCTACTCTGGGTTTTTTATAATCTGTGCACTACTAGGTTTAATTTCCATAGTGTATGGTTCTTTGGGTGCAATTAACCAAACTAAACTTCCTAGAATTTTAGCATACAGTTCCGTAACTTATGCGGGGCTTTTTATTTTTTTAACTGCTATTTGCTTTTTACCCTCTGTGCGGTTACAGCACTTATCTATTATATTTGCTATCACATATGTTATCGTATTGTTGTTTTTTTTAGTTTTTTATTTAACTTTGCGCTATAGCCCTTATTACTTTACTTATGTTTATATATCGCAGTTTCGCTTTGCACAAACCAGGTCAAAAACGTTTCAATTATTTTTGGTTAACTCTTTGTTTAGTTTAAGCGGCATTCCACCGTTTTTTGGTTGGGTACTAAAATTTGTTTTTTTAATTGCTTTAGTTAAATTTTTTAGCTTTGGTATTTTTAGTTTATTTAAAACTTCATATTGGATTCCTGCAGATTTACTTATAAACTTTTTTCAACAGTACGATACCCGCTGGATTGTAGACGGCACTTATGATGTTCAAAAAACACTATTTGATCAGTTATTAGCCAAACAAAAATCTGCACCCGTACGTGTGTTAGGTGATAGTGTTGAGGAAAGAATCCTGGATTCTGCTTTCTTTTCGTACATCGGTGCCGTTGTGTCATCCGGAGTTCAATCTAGTATTCAATATTACTCGTACTACAAAAAGTTCTTGTTTGATTGTGCCGATGTGGTTTTTATTGCGTTCCAAACATTAAAAAGTGGAATTATTAATTTCTTGTTTGGTACTAAAGCTCAGTTTGCTGTTGTAGCTTCAAAATCGTTTATTGGCGAGCTTTTAGATTTAATTTTAAGAAATAAAATTGACTTAGTACTATCATTTATAAATAATTCTGGTTGGTTTGTAATTACTAGTATTTTCATTTTATTTTTTTTACTTTTTTTAATTACTGTACTCTCAACTTTCTATTATTTACGAATTTTAAAAAGTGTATATACTTCTCCGAAACACGCCTTTTTGTATTATAACCAAAACACCGGGGCAATAAACATTTCTTTCTCTATGTGTGCTTTAATTCTGTTTTTAGGTATTGTAAACATTTTTGGAGTGGTTTTCTTTCAGTTTGTAAACAATACAGTATTTTTAATGTTTTGTTTTAATTCCATAGGATTTTAAGGTACATATGTACTCAGAGCAACAGGACTTGAACCTGTAACTTTCGCTCCCAAGGCGAATGTTTTACCGTTGAAACTATGCTTTTTACCAGACAAAAAGTAAACTGAACCGAGGTAGCATAATGGTAGTGCACCAGCTTGTCGAGCTGGGTGGTGAGAGTTCGAGTCTCTTCCTCGGCGCTTACTTGTAGTTTAATTGGTAAAACTTACCGCTCATAACGGTGCTGTTGTAGGTTCAAGTCCTGCCAAGTCCGTTATTTGTGTTTCCAAAATTCATTAGTTTTGTATGAATGTTTAAAAGACTTAAGTCTTTGTAAGGTATAAGTTTTAAAATTACTAAAATATCTATTAACTTTGTGAAACAATCAGCATTTGAGTTTGTAATAAAAGAGCTATCGGTCTCTGGTTTCCAGTATGGTCATAAATTTTCTCAGTGGAATAGTTTCTGTATCCCTAATTATTTATTTTTATACTATAACGCTTCGTATATTTCGTTTAGTCTTTCTGCTACTTTTGTATTTTTAAAAAAAGCCGTGTTGTTTTTACAACAGGCTTCTAGTCGCGGAGCTCGCTTTTTATTTGCTGAAGGTCACCATTTTCCAGTTGTAAAAACCTTTGGTGGCGCTTTGCTTAGGGATAAGTTTATACACGGTTTTTTGTCTCATAATTGGTTAGGGGGCACTTTAACCAATTGGTTTAATTTGGTTGCAAAGACCGTTAGGCGTACTAGGGCGGGCAACATAAAGAATTTTAGGATTTTTAAATATGTTTCAGGAATTTCACGTTTTAAATTTCTACCAAACGTTTTATTTTTATTCAGTTTAACAACAGCCCCCACAGCATTATTAGAGTCTAATAGACTAGCTATACCCACTGTAGCGATTGTAGATAGCGATGTTCATTCATCTAATGTTACGTTTCCAATTTTTGGAAATGATAATTCCGCAAACAGCCTTTACTACTTGTTTTTTTTAATTGCAGCTTCGCGAGTTGCTGGTCGCTTTAAACGTTTTCAAACCTTTAACCGTTTTGTTAATAAAGAACTTCGGGTTTTGTTAACAAAAACTCTTATTTTGCTTTTTAAATTCTTATTGCGTAGGTTTCGGTTTAATTTAGGTATACTTTTAAAGGTATTGCGACGCCGGCGTCGCAATAAAAGAAGTTTGACGATCGGAAAGCGTATCATACGAAGTCAACAGAGGCGTTTAGTTTTTTTATATACAAAATTAAAAAAATTACGTGTGAAGTTGTCTTTTAAAGTAAAACGCAAGTTTAAAGTTTTGATGAAAGTGTCTGGCTTTACTAAAAAAACAGCACAACGGGGTGCGTTAAAAAAAAAGCGTAACGGTGTTTTAAATTTAATTGTTAAGGGCTACACGAACGGGTCTAAAAAAGCCTTATCGAGCATTGTTGCACTTTCAAGCAAAATGAAATACTATTCTAGTTTAAAAAACAAACGGCAACGTTCGTATTCTAATTATCGTCGTTAATAATTAACGACGATAATTAGTTTTCTCTCCACTAACGGAGTTGAACCGTTACTCCTTATAAAAGGCAAGGATTTTAAGTCCTTTGCGTCTACCAATTCCGCCAAGTGCTGGTGATTTATAAAGGAGTACTCCTTTATAAATCACCTCTTACTTTATCTTTGCCCAGAGGCGGATTTGAACCACCGACCAATGGCTTTTCAAGCCACTGCTCTACCGCTGAGCTATCTGGTTTTGTTTTATTGGGGTCGGATAATGTCGTATTATTTTGTGTATTTGTGAAAGAAAGGGGCGTAATTTAACTGGTAAAATATATGTTTTGCAAGCATGTTTCGGCAGTTCGAGTCTGCCCGCTTCCAGCTTTATATTTTTGTGCTTTTTTTATAACTTAATAATTGGGGTAGCATAATGGTAGTGCAAATGTTTGCAAAACATAGGGTGTTAGTTCGATTCTAATCCCTCGGTTTTATAGGTCGACGTAGCTTAATGGTTGAGCACCGGGTTGTGGGTCCGGGTGGTGTTGGTTCGATTCCAATCGTCTACCGTTTACAATTTTATAATTTTTGAGTTTTTATTAAGGACGTTTTAGAGTACTATTGTTTAAAAATTTGTTTATTTTAATATTTTTATTTAGTTTAAAACATGAATTTAATTGGTGCAGGATTAGCAACTATTGGTTTAGCAGGAACTGGTGTCGGTATTGGTATTGTTTTTGGTAGTTTCTTGTTAGCATTTAGTCGTAACCCTTCTTTAAAAGGTGATTTATTTTCAAATACACTTCTAGGGTTTGCATTGACTGAAGCAATTGCTTTGTTTGCTTTAATGATGGCATTTATTATTTTATTTAAGTAATTTGGGCTATAGCCCAAATTACTTTCTTGAAACAAACCACGGTAAATTTTAGATTTACCGTGGTTTGTTTGGTTAATGTTTATTTATTTAATTTTATTATGTATTTTTGAATGGGGGGTTTTAAAAATCCATTTGTTAAAAGTATATTGAACCTAAACGTTGACTATTCCGGAAGTTTTTTGTCTAATTTAAAGCGTTACCGTGCTTCGCGAAAGTTCTTAGCTAATCTAAATATCTTAAATCGAGTTAGGCCAAGAACGTTGTCTGATTTTATGATAGAAAAGCGGCAGCTGCCTTATAGTAAAGTTGGTCGATTTCGTATTATCCGACAGGCATTTAGTTTGTATTTTGGTGCTAAGTTAGGTAATTCGAAGGCATTTTATAAGAAGTTTCACTCAAAAGTTTTAAATACCCACAAATCTCGTGAAGATTTTTTAGTTAGATCTTTTGTTTGTAAACTAGATTTTTTTCTTTATAATTTACGACTTTTTGATTCTGTTTTAGAGGCAAAAAAGTATATTAAAAATTTTGGGGTTTTCATAAATGATATTTTAGTTCACGATAATAATCGTATTCTTAAACAGCTGCAAATTGTTTCGTTTAAACCAGAGCACTGTGTATTCTTTAAATCGCGTTTTTATTTTTATTTTTCTAATTCATTGCTTTTTTCTCCGTATTACAAACGGATTTTTAAACATTTTTACAGTAGATTGTGGTTGGGTCATAATGTTTTTAATTTTAGCTTTTTAAACAGCAAAGCCTTTACTTTTAGTCGGGCCCTAGGTGATTTTAATTTTTCTAAACCAAAATTTTTAGTTGGTTTAGGCAACAACGTTCCTTTGTTTTTAGTAAATAATACAGTTAACGGAATTGTGGAGAATCTTATTGGGTTTGCCCTTGGTTTTAAAAAATGTAGATGGCTTAAACGCTGGCGTAATTTACGTGTTGGCCATCCGGAGAACATAGAACGCCTGTTCGGCCATAGGCTTTCGGTTAGTCCGTTTGTGTTTGATTCCTTGATTCAACGTTTTCAATTAAGGGCTAGGCGCTTTTTAACACGTGAGTTTTTTTTTTGTGAGTATTATAACAAAAAAAAAGATTGCGTGCGTAGGTTAAAACAACGTGTGGCGCTTGGTGTTGGTGGTAGTAGATCAAGGATTGTATCGTTGGAAACCAACAAAAGAAATACAAACTCTTTTTATAAAGTTGCTGGTAACCAAAAGAGAGAACAGCGGAGGGGGCAGCACAATTTCTTTTTTAAACGTCGGTTTCGGTTCTTTGGCCAAATACGCGAAGGGCTTGCTTTAAACCGTTGGTATGTTAGAAAAAAAAGTAAAATTTTAAATAGTAGCAAACCGGAACAACATTTTAAGTTTATTAGGTTTTTGTTTCTTCAGGAGTTTACTAAAGGATTACTACGATTGCTGTCATGGCGTTTAAAAAAAACAAAAACCTTCTCGTTGCTGAGTAGACTTCTAGTTCGAAACTTAGTAACGCCGTTTAATCGTCGAGTTAGTAGCCTAAGCGTTAGTTCACTTTTAATGTTTAAACATCGTTTTTTATCTGGGTTTGGTTCGTTTTTAAAAAAATCTAAGATTGAACAGTTACTACCACCCCCTTCTTTTTTGTTTGTTGAATCACTGAATTTAACTAAAACTGTGTTATCATTTTTTTTAATCCTTAATAATACTGCTAAGAGAGCAAAAGCAGGGCTCAGTAAAGAAAGTTTTAGTATTCCTTTAGTTCGTTATCGTGTGGGTAGGCGAAAGTTTGGGTGGCGCGCTTGGTTTTTTCGAAAATCTCTAAAATTTCGTTCTTCTGCAGTTGCTTTGCTTTTTAACTTTGAAAAAAAATATACAAAATATTTGCCTAATGTGTATTTAAATACTTTGAATTATACTCCATGGTACGAGCGTCGACCGTTTAGTCGTTCAAAATTCGTTCGGTTCTTTAGATTACACCCCCGCTTTTCAAGCGTTTTTTTTCCAAATTTTTTACCGCGTTTTGTTGAACCTAGTTTTAAAAAGTTTGAATTTTTAATTCGACCTACTTTATTATCACCAATTGATTTGCGGTTACCTTTTCAAGTTAAAAAAAGCACCCGGTTAAACTTAATTTCTTCATTAGTTTAGCAAAAACTGAGTAGTGTTTTTTTAAACTAGCTGGAAGAGGTGACCGAGAGGTTTAAGGTGTTGGTTTGCTAAACCAATGTATATTTATTACAAAGTATACCATGGGTTCAAATCCCATCCTCGTCGTGTGCTTTATAACTTAAAAAATGGAAGGGTATATAAAAACGGTATGGCGGAATTGGTAGACGCGTGGGGCTTAGAACCTCATAGATTTTCTGTAACGGTTCAACTCCGTTTACCGGTACCTACACACTTTAAAGTTTTAACTTTAGATGCTTGTTTAGGTAGTTATGTCAAAATTGGAAACTGTTGTTTTTGAGCATATTGAAGAGAAACGGCGGGAATCGGCTGCTGGTTCAGATTTGTTTGTTGGGGCTGGCCGTGTTATAAGTATTGGTGATGGTATCGCTATTGTTAGTGGTTTGTTTGATGTTAAAGCGGGCGAAATGGTTACTTTCGTGGCCTCTGGATTTAAGGGCATGGCGTTAAACTTAAATACCTTTACAGTTGGTGTTGTTATTTTTGGTAACGAGCGTTTTGTCCGTCAAGGGGATGTTGTTGTTCGTACAGGCCAATTAATATCAGTTTCTGTCGGTGAGAATCTTTTAGGTCGAGTAATTGACCCTTTGGGTAATTTATTGGATCAATCAGATTCGACAAGCACGAGTGCTGAGAATGGCTCAGAGGTTCGTCGAATTGAAGTTAAAGCTCCTGGTATTATTGCTCGGCATTCCGTATTTGAACCTCTTCAAACAGGGTTAAAAGCTATTGATAGTTTGGTACCTATCGGAAGGGGTCAACGTGAGTTAATTATTGGTGATCGTCAAACAGGTAAAACCGCTATTGCAATTGATACCATTATTAATCAAGCTGCTCAAAATTCAACCTCAGATAGTCCAGTTACTTGTATTTATGTTGCTGTTGGTCAAAAGCGCTCAAGCGTTTCGAAGTTAGTTTCAACTTTGGAGAAATACCAAGCACTACTATCTACGATTATTGTTGCAGCTACTAGTTCTGAATCGGCTCCTTTACAGTTTTTAGCACCTTACACAGGTTGTACTGTTGGTGAGTTTTTTCGTGATAGTGGGAGACATGCGTTAGTTATTTATGATGATTTATCAAAACAAGCTGTTGCTTACCGACAAATGTCATTGTTGTTACGTCGACCGCCTGGACGTGAAGCATACCCTGGTGATGTTTTTTACTTACATTCTCGTTTATTAGAACGAGCAGCAAAATTATCATCAGCACTTGGGTTTGGTTCATTAACTGCATTACCGGTTATTGAAACCCAAGCAGGTGATGTTTCTGCTTATATTCCAACTAACGTTATTTCTATTACAGATGGTCAAATTTTCTTAGAGACTGAATTATTTTTTAAAGGTATTCGTCCTGCAATATCGGCTGGTTTATCAGTAAGTCGTGTTGGTTCAGCTGCGCAAGTTAAGGCTATGAAACAAGTTGCTGGTAGTTTAAAATTAGAACTAGCACAATACCGTGAAATTGCTTCATTTGCAAAGTTTGGATCAAACTTGGATGAAGAGACTCAACAAATTCTTAACCGCGGGTCTAGATTAACTGAGATTTTAAAACAAGATCAATTTAGCCCATTATCGGTTACTAAGCAAGTTTTAATGATTTTTTCTGGAGTTTTTGGGTTTTTAGATCGGTTAGAGCTATCCCAAATCCAGGATTTTGAAAAACGCTTGTTTAATTTTATTGATGAGTCAGTACTTTTTTCTGTTATTGGACGTGAACTTTTAGATAAGACTATTTTGGCCTCTGTTATTGCTGTTGTTGTTAAAAAGTACTTTGATAAGTAATTATTTTTATCTATTATTAAGGAAGTGCCTGTAACTCAGCGGTTAGAGTGCTCGTTTGATAAGCGAGAGGTCAGTAGTTCAAGTCTACTCAGGCGAACTTCCTGTTTAATTCTTTATACTATATTTAATTAATTGTTTTGTTTAAATTTTTTCTTTCTTTTACATGTATATATGCAAACGCTTTTAAATTCTCTAACAAAAGTTTTTCCAGGTTTATACGAGGCGGCTGTTTTGGATTATCGTGATTTAAACCAACCGCAAATTACTATATGTGTTTTTTTTCAAGAAGAACTGCTTAAACTGGTGTATTTTTTAAAAACTAATTCTAAATTTTTGTTAAACTGTTTAGTTGATATCACCGCTGTTGATTGGTTGGGGTCAGAGTTCAATGAACCCATATCTTTCTTAAGCTGGTCTAATAGTCGATTTCAATTAGTGTATAATTTTTTGTCTTTATACCATAATTTTAGAGTAAGATTAGTTTTTTTTATTACCGAGTGGTTCCCTGTTTCTTCAATAACTTTTATGTTTAAATCTGCTTCTTGGTTTGAGCGTGAGGCTTGGGATATGTTTGGTATTTTTTTTGATAAACATTCCGACCTTAGGAGGATTTTAACTGATTATGGTTTTAATGGATTTCCTTTAAGAAAGGATTTTCCGTTATCTGGTTACGAGGAAACCAGTTATAGTGAAGTTCTAAAAGGGGTTTTTTATGATGTTATTGAATTGTCTCAGGAAATGAGAAATTCAAATTTAATAAACCCGTGGATCACTTCGACCTCTGTTTTAGCAAAATTTTATTTACCAAATATAAAACTTTAATTATTGTATAAACCATGAAGGCTTTTTTAAACTATATTATAGAGAAGGTAGATATAGATGCTATTATTATTTTCTTTGAAAAGATTAGAAGGGGGTTTGTTAAATGGAAGAAAGCACCGCGAAAATTTTTAACTTTTTGTATTCTTCCTTTTTCATATGTGTGTGCAGGGGTTAGTTCTTTTTTGCTTAATTTAATATGGGCTTACTGGTTTATTAGATATTTTATTTTTAGAGCAGATAAATACTCGCTTTCTGCAACCGCCAGTGATGCTGGAAGGGATTACAAACTGCAATTTATTCCACTTTTTGTAAGGAATGACTTGTGCGTTAGAGCTGTTAACCCATGTGATCCTACTGAGATTGTGTATGACACTTTGATTTATAAACCTTTCGCTTTTGGTCTTGCTATTGTCTTCATTAATCTGTTAATGATTTATTTTGTTTATTTATATTATCACCATATACGTCAACTAGAAGAGGACCAGTATTTCCTAATTTTATTAATTTTTGGTCTTTTTGGTTTATTTATAAGTTGGATTTCTTTAGGTTGCCTTCTAACCATTTTGGATGGTATTCTTACACATAGTTTTTTTAATTTTACTACGGATGATTATACTCAGGCTGAGTTGGTTTTCGAGCCTTATTTGATTTCCAAATTTATTAAACTTAAGGTTACTAGGTTATATACTATTCCAGACTTGTACCAATACGTATTTCTTCGTCATGCAACAGAGTGTTTAGAGGCTCACGCTCCGGAAGGCCTTTTTGACTATAAGAGAGATGAGATTATAGAACGTTTTAAACAGTGCTTTCCTTACGATCTTGTAATGGATCAGGGTAGATATAAGCCAGCCAACAGCGACGACCTTGCTTTTCGTAAGCGTTCAGCAATACCAACTACGCTTTTGGAGTATACGACACCAGGTTGGCAGTTTAACCATCACAAAGATATTGGACCTTATTATCGTTATTATCCTGAGCACGCCCCTAACGCGTTTGATAAGTTTACTGTTGATAATGTGTTACGTGCAGCCGAAGAGGCGGTTTCTTCCTTCGTTACTGAAGATCAAGAGTATAATGTAATGTGTCGTGATCATTTTACTACTCCTTTTCAACAAACTTGTAGGGCGTGGGCAGCTGCGTGGATTAGTATGAAATACGCCTTGGCTTATTACCAAAAATCATGGTTTAATCGTTTTATATTTAGAGGAAAGCTTCTAAGAACTATTTTTTCCATGGAAAATATAATAAAAGTCTGGCAAGGTTATAGTTATAATTGGTATCCGGTACGTCTACTTGCACATTGGTTCAACATGGATGCAGATTTGTGGCGGCTTCATTATGGTGAACGTAAACGTACTTGGGGTGAAACTCCTCAAGGAAGAAAATATAATAGATATTATTATAGTTCCGAATGGTGGGGAGAAAAATATATGTATGAGTTTGTCAAAAATAAAAAAGGTAAATGGGTTCGCGGGCCTCGGAAGCCGTACAAGGAAGCGTATCATTATAATTATGATCCACACCGGCATTACGCGGGTAATTATTATGATTGGCGGCATTGGTAGTTTAAAGGCTGTGTCCTGTAACGACCTACTTGTGCAAATTGTTTTCTTTTTGGTTAAACTTATATAAGGCTTGTTTGGGTAGTTTAATGGTAAAATGTAAATTTCCAAAATTTGAGTTGTGGGTTCGAGTCCTGCCCCCCGGGTTTTTATGTAATAATAATAAAAACTTAAGCTTAAAATTTTTAACTAGAAGTTATACGGTGAATTTCTCATGTCAATGTTTGAGTATAAACGAATTAATTTTAGGTCTAACGGTGGCAGGATTGTCCTTCCGTTAAATTTTAATGAGTCGAAGAGTAACTTTTTTCTACGGAATCACGAATCGATATGGTTAGTTAACCAATCGAAAATGACTTTAGCAGGTCAATCAAAATTTCAGTGTATTCCGGGTCAAGTAAAAATGGCGCCTCCTATAGGGCCGCTACTAGCGCAATTTTTATCGGGCTTAGCGGCTGATTTTATATCTTTTTTAAATGGATTAAAAGATATGGTTCCGGCAAGGTTTGTGCCTTCGGATGACCAAGAGTTTGAATTAAACCCAGTAAGTATTGCTTTGTACAAATTTAAATCAGAGGAATTTCGCCTACGGTTGTCTTTTAGTACTCTTCAAATTTTATTTCATTCAGGTAATTCTAACGTAGTTAAAGGGTTGTGGAAAAATAGTTTTGGATTGCTTTTTAAATTAGATAGCAGTTTGGGTGTTAGAAGTATCTCTGAGACTCTTCGTATTGTGTTAAAAAACATCTTACAGCTAGAATCTTATCTTTTTTTAATTTTAAATTTGTATTTATTGTTTTGCAGTTGGTTTGTAAAAGGATTTTTTTCAAATAAAAGTACTTTAGATTGCATGGTTTTTAATAAAAAAAATTATGCTTCAGTCTTTTCTTCAAACATTAGTCAGCGCGACGTGTTTAATAACGATATTGGTGTTTATGATTTTTTTTTTGAAGATAAACAACTTTTCAGTTTATTTACGGTTTTGTATAGAGCTACTAATTTTATTTGTAGAGGCTTTAGTTTGCAATTTCGGGGGTTTTCTGGTAAATGTTTGGAGTAATTTTTTGTTAATTATTTATAGATCTGTTTTTAATAACCTTTAAATATTTGTAATAATGCTTGTTTCTTTGCAAAAACTGTTTGTTCGCCCACAACGTTATCAAATTAATTTTCGATTGGGTTTTTATTTTTATGTTTTATACAGTAGTCAGGCTGGCACGTTGTTTAGCTTGTTTAAAAAAGGATTATCTCCCGGGATCCCTTTTTTGTTGTTGTCTTTTTGTGATTTTTTTAGTAAAGAGTTTTTTTCCCTATTCAATTTTTATTTATTAAGTATTTTTCAATCTATAGACCAAACCTCATATCAAAGCCTTGCTAGTGGATTACAAATTTTTTATAGAAGAGTACCGAAGCTTCTTATTGATCAAGAAGCTTTGCCAAAGGTGACTGGATGTTTAACTTCAGTATCTTCTGCTCTAAGTCTTGATTGTTTATTTTTCGTTTTACGGCAGCAACGGACTGATTTGCAATTAAAATATATTTGGTCCTCTAATTTTTGCACTTTACTAAAGTCAAATAAGGCCTCTTTATTGAGTAATTTAACAAATATTTCTTATTTGGGGCTTTTTACATCTCTCAATTTTATGGACGGTATGTTTTATTCTTCGTTTCGTGGTCGTTTTTTAACTTTTCTGTGTATTTTTCCTAAAATGTTTTTTAATTTTTTATTTTATTTTACTTTTTTTAATAAGCAAAAGTTGTTATGATTACTTGTCGAAAATTAGCAAGGTATGGTAGAAAAAAAATTTTACATAAGACAAAAGTGCCTGCGTTTCCGCGATGTCCAATGTTAGCTGGTACCTGCGTTAAGGTTCGTATAGCTAAACCAAAAAAACCCAACTCTGCTAATAGAAAAATTGCTCGTGTACGCCTTTCCAACTTTAATTTTGTAACTGCTTATATACCCGGTCAAGGCCATGTGTTGCAAGAGCATTCTGTTGTTCTTGTGCGTGGGGGTAGGACCAAAGATTTACCGGGTGTTCGTTATAAACTAATTAGAGGAAAAAAGGATTTTTTGTGGGAAGAGAGGTTTTTACGACGAAAACGTCGATCTAAGTTTGGGGTTCCAAAACCAAAAACTAATTAACTTTTTAGTAAATATGTTTGTGTTATCTATTTTAAATGTTACAAAATAGTCTAATTTTAAATAGTGTTCAGGGTACTAAAGATGCATTTTTTAAAAAACCACCAACGACTTTATATCACAACTGGCCTTTTATAGCTTTTAACAAAAAAGATTTTACTGGTAGATTACCTCGAAAAATTAATTTATTTGGATTAAGAATAACTGGTCGCTCACGTTATATAAAATCAAATTATTTTGGCAGGTTTTCTAATAGAATTAGAAAAAGAGCACGTATTTTAAATCTTCGTGATACGCTTATTATTAAAAATACTCGGGTTCAAAAAGCATTACTAGTATCTCGTTGTTTTAACAAGCAGTTTCAAAAAAGATTTAATTCGTTTTTAAATCGGGTTGGTCAAACCTGTTTAGTTTATAAGATGCTTAGTGACGATGATTTTGACCAGAAAGGAAGGTTAAAAAGAAATTTTAATTCACTTCAAAAATTTTATCGTGTATACTACCATTACTTTATTCGTCGAGTCCTTCGTTTAAGTTTAAGTAAAAAAGCTCGTTGGTATGCTTTAAGGAACCAAAAGGAGCCTTTACTTTCGTTAAATTCGTTTATAAACAAAAAGAAAAATAGTGTTTTAAAACTTCGACGTCGCGTTTTAATTCGCCGCTTTGTTGCTTCACGGCGGAATAAGGTAGATTTATCTTATGACAAAAAATATAAAAGATTTTTTTACTTCTTTATTAAGAAACAGAATAAATTTAAAGAGCGTCACTCAAAATTTTTGCGATTTATGCGTTTTCGTTATAAAAAAAAGCATAAACGCAAGTTTATTAGGTATAAGTTACGTAAGCTTAAGTTTTTTTGTTTTTTAAAGTTACAACAATTTTTTAGTAATAATCCTTGTTCGTTAACACCCTTTTTAAAGTTATACCGGTTGTATAGTTTACGTCATTTACGTTGGGCTATTCGCGGCTATGCTTTTCGTTTTAGTGGTGATTTCCGAAAACAATTTTTAAGGCGTATTACTAAACTTACTATTCGCAAAGATGTTTTTTCGGTTGTTAATAAAGAAAACTTTCGCATTCAGCGTCTGCTAGCTAGGTTCTATAAATTTAGGTATTCGAGTTCGTTGTCTGCCATTCAGCATAGACGTTTTTTTTTTAAATATTCTAACTCGTCTTTGGTTTTTTCTAGAAAAAACCTTGGTGATAGGCACCAAGGTTTAGATGTTAAAAAAAAAACTAATTCGTTGTATGGCGCAGTTGTTGGTAGGCTGGCTGAAAATCTTTTTGGTGTAACTAGAAAAAAATTTCGTGTTTTAAATATTATACCTAGGACTGGTCATTTTTTCTTATTTATTGCTCGGATGCTGTCAAAAAAAGGGCTATTGCAAAGATCGTATAATTTTTTTTTTAATTACGTTTATAAGAATAAATTATTTTTTTTTAGGAAAGCCAAAGAGGTTACGGGGTTCTCCAATACTACTTTACAAACTAACGCCGGTTCGCCTTTGTTCAACAACCAGCCATTTTTTATTTTGGATCATATTGTTGATTTTAGCATAAAACAATCGGTGCTACTGAAGCAATTGTTAATGATTTTAATTGTCTCTTTTTGTGGTCCAGCTATTCATATAAGTGTAGTTGCAGATAAGAACATTACATCTCAATTGTTTCTAACTGCGCCGCTTTGTGCTTTGAGTATGTCCTTTTACACTCAACCATCGTCGTTTATTAGGGCCCCGGCCTGGGCTTTTACTTCGGCAAGTTTTGTTTCTACTTTTTTTTCTAAATTTGAATGTTTTGTTGAATTCAGACCTTGGCAAAAGAGTGGAAAAACGCACCAAGTGCCTGTGTTTATTTTCAATAAACAACGTAGAAAGTTTTGTTTTTTAAAAATGTTTCGTCAAGTTTTTGGCACCAGATCAGAGCATTCTGCGCTTAATCAGGCTGTTTCTGAGTTATCTGATTTTATTGTAGGGGGGGGTTTAACAATTATACGTTTTGCTCAATTTCGTGAAAGTATAAAAAATATTCGACCTTTTATAAAATATTTTAAATCTCTATTATAGTAGTGTAAGTATTTTTATTTGTTTTTTTCAGTCGATTATGCCACATTTAATTTTTAATAAAAAAGCTATTTCTAGTTTGTTGGTTATTTCAAAACCTAATAAGTCTCTTTCTAGTGGCTGTCGGGTTTTAAGAACTAAAAAGAATCCGTTAAAAAGTAAACGAATAGTGCGTCTTATTAATTTTGTACCTCATGTTTTAGAAGATCACGCTCAACTTATCCGAGTTGAGCGTGACCCCTCGCGAAGTGCTTTTATAGGATTGTTTAGGTTTTTACGTTCTGGATTTTTATCATATTTATTATTACCGTCCGGGTTTCGGGTTGGTGATTGCTTTCGTATTAACTATTCTTCTAGTGGTAATAAAATTAACTTTAAGCAGTTAAAATTAAGCAGTTGTTTTTATTCAATAAAACCCCTTGTTCTGCATGCAAAAGGTTCGGTAGTTCACAATTTAGAATGTGCTCCGTTTAAAGGGTTTAAACTTTGCCGGTCGGCAGGGTCTTCTGCGGTTTTGGAGGCAATATCTTTAAAGTTGGGTATTATAAAGGTTTTACTACCTTCTGGAAAATTTGCTTTCTTGCCCGGATCTAATTACGCGGTTTCTGGGGCAGTCGCAAATGACCAGCATCATAATACGAAGTTAAGGAAAGCTGGTCAGTCTGTGTGGAAAGGGGTAAGGCCTTTGTCTCGTGGTGTTGCGATGAACCCGGTGGATCATCCTCATGGTGGTGGCGAAGGGAGAACTTCTGGTGGTCGTCCGTCTGTTTCTTTTACTGCTGTTTTAACAAAAGGATTTAAAACCATTAAGTATAAGAAAGTTAAAAAACTAAATTTTATTAAAAAAAGGTTTGAGGTTTTTAGATAAAATTATTTTTTTTGTTTTTGTTATGTTAACACGTTCGTTGTTTAAACCAATCTTTACTAATTATTTGTCTAAAACTGTTACGTTTGCGCAGGGCTCTACTGTTGTTAGTGGTGAGCAAGGAAGCAGTAGTGATAGTGTTTCTAGTGCGGAAAAAGTATCACTGAAGAAGTTACGAATAAAGTCGTTTTTTAATCTTAATCCTAATGTTTTTATACATAAAAATGTTTTAGCAACCTCATTAAAGCCGGGCAGTGGCCCTTTTGGTTCGTTTTTTAGTAGAGAGGGTAGTTTAAAGCTATTAAGTCAGCTACCTGGATCCGAGGCCCCTTTGGTTGTTTTCTTTAACAATATTTCTAATATTCCGGTTTCTTTGTGTGGAAAAAGATTAGCAGTTTATAATGGAAAATTGTTGATGCCGGTATATGCCAAGAGGTCGCTATTGGGAGTCTCTCTTCGCCATTTAATTCGTTGTAAGCGAACTGGGCGTGCTATTCATGCTGCTAATTCTGCAGTTAAGGTAGTCAAGAAGAGGTAGAAAGAAGTTTGTTTTATTATATGCATTATTTTCTATAAAATTTTGTTTTTAATGATTAAGCGTTTGTTGTTGTTGTTTGAGAAAAAAGTGTTTGGCCAGGTGGTTGATTTTTTTTTTTTTTT
>WBUV01000435.1 GCA_008933525.1 Bacteroidales bacterium
GCAATATTTGTCTCCTTGCTCTGGGGCTTATAGTTAAGCATCTCGCTAATAATTCGGAGAATATGCTTGCGGCCCTTTTGCGGTGGTATAAACTTCTCCACCTTATCGCTGAAAAGGATTACACCAATTTTATCGTTATTCTGAATTGCCGAAAAGGCCAGCACCGCAGCAATTTCGGTGATAAGTTGATTTTTGTAGAGTTCAAATGTTCCAAAATGCTCAGAACCACTAACATCGATAAGAAGCATAACGGTTAACTCACGCTCCTCCTCAAACACCTTAACGTAGGGCTGGTTGAAACGTGCAGTTACGTTCCAGTCGATGCTTCGGATATCGTCGCCGTAGCGGTACTCGCGCACCTCGCTGAAGGCCATACCTCTGCCCTTAAAAGCACTGTGGTACTGACCCGCAAAGATGTGACGCGATAACCCACGCGTTTTTATCTCAATTTTACGAACTCGCTTTAATAAATCCGATGTTTCCACAACTCAACTATTTATTTGTTATTGGTCGGGTTGTTACCGTTATAAACCATTCGCCGTTTTTGAGTTTTATCTCGTACTTTTTACCATCCTTAATTTCAATCCAAGTATCGGAACCTTTTTTCTTGTAGTTCTTTTTCAGTTCCTTCTGAACTTGGTCATAAAGCCATGTATTGTACATTCTCGATACTGAGGTGCAAATTCCTTTCGAATCGACCATAAACAGAAGTGTTTGCTCATCAATTACATTCACAAATTTTATAAAACTTCTGTCGCCATTCTCCACCTCTTTCTCAAAGACAAAACCCTTGTGTTCCTTTGGAGTTAACTTTCGGATATCGTCCTTATGCATACCAATGTAATTCTGCCCCTGAACGGTTAGCTGAATTAACCAGAATGGTATAATCAGGACAATATACCTGAAACTCCGTATCATACTAAGGAACCTCCACGGTATTCAAAATCTCGGTGATAATATCCTCTGTTGTAATATTCTCGGCCTCGGCCTCGTAGGTAAGTCCAATACGATGGCGAAGAACATCGTGACATACAGAGCGAACATCCTCAGGAATTACATAACCTCTGCGCTTAATGAAAGCGTAGGCTTTTGATGCCAATGCTAAGCTTATAGATGCACGTGGCGATGCACCGTAGTTAATCATCGACTCAAATTTCTGTAGGTTATGCTGTGCTGGGAAACGGGTTGCAAATACGATATCGAGAATGTACTTCTCAATCTTCTCATCCATATAAACCTCGCGAACAACCTTTCGGGCATTTACAATGTCGGCAGGTTTTAAAACCTTATCGGGTTTTGGGAATGTTAATGCTAGGTTCTCGCGCATAATCATACGCTCCTCCTCCACCTTTGGATAGGTGATTTTTACCTTTAGCATAAAACGGTCCACCTGTGCTTCAGGAAGCGGATAGGTTCCCTCCTGCTCTATTGGGTTTTGGGTAGCAAGCACTAGGAAAGGCTCATCCAATTTATAAGTAACCTCGCCAATGGTGACCTGACGCTCCTGCATTGCCTCAAGTAAAGCACTCTGCACCTTTGCGGGGGCACGGTTAATTTCATCGGCTAGGATAAAGTTTGAAAAGATAGGCCCTTTCTTCACGTTAAACTGCTCACTTTTTTGGCTATAAACCATAGTACCAACTAGGTCGGCAGGTAAAAGGTCGGGTGTGAACTGAATTCGGTTGAACTTCACATCAATGATGTTGGATAGTGTGTTAATTGCCAATGTTTTAGCAAGACCCGGAACACCCTCAAGCAGAATGTGTCCATCGGCAAGTAATCCAACAAGCAAGGATTCAACCAAATGTTTTTGCCCAACAATGACCTTGTTCATTTCAATATTGATAATATCGACAAATGAACTTTCGAGCCGTATTCGTTCGTTTAACTCCTTGATGTTTACTGTACTAGTTTCACTCATATTCAGCTATTTTAAAATGCTTATTAAAACAATTTTTTTTACTTTATTATGATCGTTCGCAAATATCATAAATTTAAAATGCCAGCGATGTTAAAAAAAGTTAAAACCTCGATGTTTATTTGGTAAACGTGGTTAAAGCATGTTGAAAATACCATGTTTAGTAGTTGGGGTTTTGGAAGTTAGATAGGAAAAGTTGGAAGATGGAAGTTGGAAAAAAAATTTGAGAGAAGGTAGATATTTTGTAACCTTTTTGCATTTAAAAAAATGGTAATTACCTTGCGGTTAAATTGAAAATGAGCAAAGAGTTGTTTTACAGATATTTCATACACCTATCCTACTTAGGAACAAATTACCACGGTTGGCAAATTCAGTCCAACGCGGTAAGTGTTCAAGAGTTATTGAATAAGGCACTATCAACATTGCTTAAAGAAGATATTAATACGATTGGCGCTGGCCGAACCGATACTGGAGTTCATGCACGTTACTATGTGGCACATTTCGATACCTTGACACCAAACCTTGAGAGCAACAAGCAGTTCCTGCACAGTTTGAATAGAATTCTACCAATAGATATATCAATCCAAAGAATATTAAGCGTAAAGCCAGATGCGAATGCACGCTTCGACGCTACACTGAGGGGCTATGAGTACATCATTTGTCAAACCAAAAATCCATTTATGAATGGATTAGTTTGGATGTACTCTGGTAATTTAGATGTAGAAAAAATGCAAATGGCTTCACAATTACTTTTTAACTATACCGACTTTACAAGTTTCAGTAAGGTTGGCTCCGATAATAAAACCAATAACTGCACAATTTACTTCGCAGAGTGGACTCAAAAGGACGATTTGCTGATTTTCACCATTAAAGCGAACAGGTTCTTACGAAATATGGTACGAGCAATTGTAGGAACACTGGTTGAAGTTGGCCGAGGTAAAATAACCCCAGAGGAATTTGCCGCAATAATTGAGGCTAAAGATAGAGGTCTTGCAGGAACATCGGCACCAGCCGAGGGGCTTTACCTAACAAAGGTTGAATATCCAATCGAAGTTTATATAAAACAATAAAGG
>WBUV01000436.1 GCA_008933525.1 Bacteroidales bacterium
GAACAAATGGATGAATTAAATATTGATATAAAGGCAAAAAAGTAAGAAAATAAAAAAACACCCGAAAGGGTGTTTTTTTATTTAAGTAATTCTAATGATTACTCAGCAACTTTAGTTGTATCAGGAAGAGTTTCTTCTACTTGTGCAGAATCAACTTGTTCTGTAGCAGGTTCAACTTCAGTAGCCTCTTCTTGTTTTGGAGCTGATTTACAAGCAACCATAGCAACCATAGCAGCAGCCATTAGAAAGTAAGTAAATTTTTTCATAGTTGGTTAATTTGTTAGTTTGTTCAATGCAAAAGTATGATTTTTATCAATAAATGCAAACAATAAACTTATCTTTTTATTTTGAAATTAAATTGCTGGAATCATACTAATGCATTTTAAATCAACTTATTCTTTTTGTAGGTTGAACTTTTATTTTATCTGTTTAAGTAACTCTTCCACCGCGGCCTTAATTTGTGAATCAATGCCAGCGGAAGCATCTTCGGGTATAATTTTCACCTGAATATCGGGGTAGAGTTGTTGGTTTTCTAAATAATTCCCATTTAGATCTCTAACTCCCATTTGAGGAATTCCAAACACTAACGATGGATCCACTTGGGTTTCCCACCAAACAGCGGTCATTGTTCCAGGAATAGGCATTCCAACTAATTTGCCAATATTTAGTGTTTTGTAAACATAGGGGAATCCATGAGCATCGGAATAGTTGCCTTCGCCAACAAGCACTGCTGAAGGTTTATACCATTTTGAAATTGGTTCTGTTCCAATATGCTGACCGCGAGGGGTGAAGTCTACATACTTCTTTCCATTTAGAAGGGTTGCTAAATCGTCGTGTAGCCAACCTCCACCGTTGAAACGAGTATCCACAATTATAGCTTCTTTGCTTCGGTGCTTGCCAAGCAGGTCTGAGTATACTTCGCGGAAACTTTGCGAGTTCATTCCTCGAACGTGAACGTAGCCAATTTTACCGTTCGATAAGCGTTCAACATCGTCGTTGCGTTTCTTAACCCAACTTTTATAGATAAGTTCCGATTCCTCCCAGCGGTTAATTGGTTTAACCGATTCTGCCCATCGTTCTCCATTACTAGGGTTAAAGAACTCAATTAATGCAAGTTTACCTGCTTTGCGGTTCAGTAAACCAAAGTAGTTTGAGTTGGCGGATATATCAACGCCATCAATTTTTTCGATTATTACACCAGCTTTAACTTTCCCTTTTGAGTTTACTAATGGGGAGTTGTCCAAAACTTCAGCTATTTTCATTCCATTGCCAGCGTAGTTTAAGTCGTAGTAAATTCCTAGAGTCGCAGTTTGATCAGCATTATCGGGATTCGATCTATATCGGCAACCGGTATGCGAACCGTTGAGTTCGCCAAGTAGTTCGCTCATCATCTCGGCATAATCAAAGTTATTATTGATGTGAGGTAAGAATCTTGAATATTCGCTTTTGTAGAATTTCCAATCTATTCCGTGAAGTTTTGGGTCGTAAAACTTCTTGTCGACTTGACGCCACATATGCTCAAACATATATTCGCGTTCTTTAGGGTAATTTACGCTAAACTCGGCATTAAACTTAATGGTTGTTAGTTTATTGTTTGCAATCTCAACCTTCATCAAAGAACCGTTTGAGAGTAAGAATAGATTTTTTTGTTCTTTATCGATAGATAAGTTGCCTGCGTAGCCATCAATTTTTACAAGGAGTTTCGTCTCATTATCTTTAAGGTTTGTTACCCAAAGATCGTAACCTTTCTCAAAGCGGCTTAAGTAGTAGAGTTTGTCGCCATCGGGAACCAAAAGAGCATCAGATAAGGCTGATGAGTTAATGGTAAGTTTTACCTTTCTATCATCAATGTTGTTGATATCAATCTTTAACGGTTCAATACCTTTATCTTTGGGTGTTTCTTTTTTATCTTTTTTGTCACCTTTGTCGGATTTCTCTTTGTCCTTGACCTCCTCTTTCGCTTTTTCTTTATCTTTTTTACGTTTTTCTTTTAGAAGTTCGAACTCCAGCTTGCTTAGTTTGAATTCATCGAATGCCTCTTGTGTTAAAAACATTGCGTAAGCATCGAACAGCGAGCCCCACGATCCGTGGCTGCGCATACCCATTTTATCGTTAAACCAAAGAATTGCTTTTCCATCCATCATCCACTTTGGAGATCCGTCGTCGTATCCGCTTTTGGTAAGGTTGAAGAATTGACCTGAACCATCTGCCTTAACAAGAGCTACATCTGTATCGGGCCACGATGGTGTCTCCATAAAACTTGCAACAAACCACTTACCATCGGGTGACCACTGGTACCACTGGTCGCCATCGGAGTAGGAGTAATTGTATTTACCATCGAGAATGGTTCGAATCTGTTTCGACTCCAGATTCATGACGCAAAGTGTTGTGCGTTCTTTTAGGAAAGCAACCTCTTTGCCATCGGGGGAGTATGCGGGTTGAAATGTTTCTTCAGGTATTGCAACAACCGTTTCTTCCTTTAGCAATGTTGATAGTGCAAAGTTGGGTTCATTAATCGAAATAACTGATGTTTGATAAATATTCCAGCTGCCATCGCGTTCCGATGCGTATAGTAATTTTTTACCATCGGGACTAAAACTAACAGAGCGTTCCTGCTCAGGAGTATTGGTGATGCGTTTAGTGTTATTATGGTCAGTTGAGGTTACAAACACATCGCCTCTTATAATAAATGCAATTTCTTTACCGTCGGGCGAAACGGCCATTTCAGTAGCACCTCTTGATAAGGATTCAAACTTTATTTCTTGTTCTGTTTTATCTGCTGCAATATTAATATCAAGTTTTTTAGGAGTTTCGTTTAAGCGCTGTGTATAAATTTCGCCATTGAAGTGGAAACAGAATGTATTATTAGCAAATGACAAAAACCTTACAGGGTGTTTGGTGAAATTAGTGATTGACTTAGGTTGATTTGCCAATGCAATATCCTGTTCGGTGATATTGTAACTTCCATTTATTTCGGATAAATAG
>WBUV01000437.1 GCA_008933525.1 Bacteroidales bacterium
ATCATTATACATTATACATTATCAATTATTCATTATACATTATCAATTATTCATTATACATTATCAATTATTCATTATACATTATCAATTATTCATTATACATTATTCATTATTCATTAACCTAAAAATCCTAGATTTGCACTTACTAAACCTAAAACTATGAGCAGCGTAATAATAGAAAAACTCAACAACGACGAGATTACCAAGCGTGGTATTAAGAGTTGGCCAATTTGGACCAAGGAGATTTCAGAATTCGATTGGTTCTACGATTCAGATGAGGAGTGCCTAATAATTGAAGGAGAGGTCGACGTTACTACTCCCGAAGGCGTTTATACGGTTAAGGCTGGCGATTTTGTAACCTTTAAGCAGGGCTTAAAGTGCGTTTGGAAAGTGAAAAAGCCAATCCGCAAGCATTATAATTTCTTGTAGAACAGAACTCAGATGCAAGACATTAGATTTCACACAGAAGACACAAAACTCGCCATTTATTAGCATTGTTTTTATGGATTTAAAGAGATATATAAGGAGTTTCCTAAATGTAATGCATCTGGATATTACCAAAAATATTGAGTACGACAGACTTACAAAGGCAATTATTAAACGGACACTTAAGCCGAATTCAAATTGCATTGATGTTGGGTGCCACAAGGGCGAAATACTCGATTATTTCATCAAGTACGCGCCAAATGGACAGCATTATGGATTTGAACCAATTCCAGATTTGTATAAATCGCTAAGCGAAAAATATATTGGAAAAGCAAACATACTGCCGTACGCTATATCAAGTAAAGCGGGGGAGTCAACCTTCAAATTTGTAAAAAACGCCCCTGCGTATAGCGGATTAAACCTCAGGGAGTACAATGTAAAAAGCCCGGATATTTTAGAAATAAAGGTTGAACTCAAAACACTCGACGAGATTATTCCCTCCGATTTAAAAATTGATTTAATTAAGGTTGATGTGGAAGGCGGCGAGTTCGATGTGCTTAAGGGTGCAAAAAATATTATTTTGCGCCATAAACCAACTATTATTTTTGAGTGTGGACTAGGTGCTTCGGATTACTACGGAACAAATCCTGCCGATATATACCAATTTATCACCAATGAGGTAGGTCTAAGAGTATCAACTCTTAAATCTTTCATAAATAACAATCAACCTTTGACTCAATCCAAATTCGAGGATCTATATTATAAAAAGGTTGAGTACTATTTTATTGCTCACGAATAGATATGGTTATATAAAAAAGGCTGGAAAAAAATCCAGCCTTTACAACTTCGACGTATGTGATTGTTTTTTTACCACGAAGGCTAATAAGAGTTCCACTAAGTACTCGAAGCAAACATTAAGAAAAATATCTACAAAGTATAAAATTGTAACTAATCTTTCCTTTGTGTTACTTTGAGAATATTACTTTGAGCGCCTTTGTGGTTAAACATTTTATTTACAATTCACTATTGCTTAATTTTTTCAGCCATTACCTTAGCCAGAACATCGTACTGGGCAAGTTTTTCCTCATTAGGCTTACCGTAAACCTCGCAGGGCTCAGTAACAAGTTCAAGTTCGGTTTCCTCGATGAATTTCATTAGGTTCTTCACCCCTCCTCCATTCCAGCTGTAACTTCCAAATAACCCTAATTGCTTGTTTTTAATACCCATGTGGGTTAACTCGCGGGTTAACTGCTCCATTAGCGGAAACATCTGCGAGTTGTATGCGCACGATCCAAGTATTAACCCTTTATACTTCCAAATCTCGTTAATTAAATGGCTAATGTGAGTACGCGACACATCGTGTATTCTGATATTTTTAACGCCATTCTCGCATAGTTTACGGCCAATATAATCCGCAATCTCCTCGGTATTTCCATACATCGATGCAAATACAATAACAACACCTTCCTCGGCCTCGTAACGACTCCATTTATCGTATAAATCTAACACTTTTGATGGGTTCGAACGCCAAACCGGACCGTGAGTTGCAGCAATAACCTTAACGGGTACGCCTTTAAGCTTTGCAAAAGCTTTTTGAACCATATTGCTGTATTTACCAACGATGTTTGAATAGTAACGGCGCATCTCCTCCTCAAAGAAATCGAAGTTGATTTCATCGTCGAAAATACCGCCGTCCAACGTACCAAAACTACCAAAGGCGTCACCAGAGAATAGAATTTGGTCGGTAGTATCGTAAGTCATCATAGTTTCGGGCCAATGAACCCAAGGAGTCATAACAAACTTAAGTTTATGGTGACCTAAGTCCAACATATCGCCATCGTCAACCACGTGAAGGTTTTCCTTAATTCCCCAGTAAGCATCAACCATCTTGAAGGTTTTGGAGTTACCAACCAACTTAACACCTTTAAAATGATCGAAAATGGCCTTAATCTCGCCCGAATGGTCAGGCTCCATATGGTTGATGATTAGGTAATCCAAGGTTCTTCCATTAAGCAACTTCTCAATACGCTCAATGTAGTTTCCGGCTGCCCTATCCTCAATGGTATCGACCAAAGCGGTTTTATCGTCAACAATAAGGTACGAGTTGTACGATACGCCCCTATCCAAAGGCCACATATTCTCAAAAAGACGCTTACGGCGATCGTTTACGCCAATCCAATGAACTTTTCCAACAACTGGAACTGTGTAGTACATATGCTTAGTTTTTAATTTTTTTTCAGATTTCGACCGCAAAATTAATAAACTTGACCTTGTATTAATATCACTATTTGTTGTTATTTAACAAAAAAGGTTGCCAAACATATTTGACAACCCTTTTTGAATAATGAACAGGGAATTACGAACGTTGAATAATCAAGTATAAATACTTCTAAAATCAAAAATCATCATTCGATATTCGAAATTATCTCCGTATTCACATTTAATTATTGTTTAATATAAACTTTATAATCCCAAGGCTCTAAGGCCATTTCCTGCTCAGTCACAAACTCTTTTGCCTCACCAGTAAAATACTCGGTGTAGTTA
>WBUV01000438.1 GCA_008933525.1 Bacteroidales bacterium
ATATTATAGATAGACTTAGGATCTTTAGGCTCAAATTTGCGTGCTTTACGGGTATTATTCCAAGGAATAAACGTAATTAACTTTTTAATTTGCTCGAAGCATTCGTACTCGCTTTCGGAATAGAAATGTGCATTACCGGTGATCATGGCATGAACCTTTGCTCCTCCCAAATCTTCCTGAGAAATCTCCTCTCCTAAAACCGATTTGATAACCTCAGGTCCTGTAATGAACATTTTGGAAATTTTATCAACTACAAACACAAAATCTGTAAGAGCAGGAGAGTAAACTGCTCCACCAGCACAAGGACCAAGTATTACAGAGATTTGAGGGATAATTCCGCTCGAAAGCGTATTACGCCAGAAAATCTCACCGTAACCAGCCAATGAGTTAACACCTTCTTGGATACGGGCTCCACCGGAGTCGTTAATTCCAATTAAAGGTATTCTCATACGGAGTGCATAGTCCATAATCTTGGTAATTTTACGGGCATGCATAAATCCCAACGATCCACCAGCAACGGTAAAATCCTGAGCAAAAACTGCAACAGGAGCACCATAGATAGATCCTGTACCAATAATTACTCCATCGCCATGCAACGTTTTACCGTCCATCCCAAAATCGCGGGCTTCGTGCTCAACGAACATATCGTACTCATTGAATGAGTCCTCGTCGAGTAGCGCAATTATACGTTCCCGGGCTGTTAACTTTCCCATAGCAACTTGTTTTGCTACGGCTTGTTCTCCTCCACCCTGAAGAACTTCTTCTTTACGCTTTTTTAACTCTTCAATCTTGTTTTTTAAAGGCATAGAATTGTTTGTTAGTTACTAATTTAATGTGCCACCAAAAAATTTAATAAATAAAATAAAGTGCAACATTACGAAAACATAGCCAATTATAAAAGATATTGAATAATTATTTACCTATTACAATAGATATAAGACTGTTATTCAGCAGAATACAGCAAAAACGATTGTTTAAATGTTGTCTTACTTTGGGGCTATTCTGTAAAGGCCAATTGCGATAAATGCAAAGAGGAAGTTTGGCAACCAAACCGATAGTAATGGACTTAAATGCCCTCCAACAGCAAACATAGTAGAGAAACGCATAAAAAGAATATAAGTAAAACTAATTGCTAAACCCAAGCCTATGTGAAATCCTATTCCCCCACGAACTTTCCTTGACGATAGTGAAACTCCAATAAGAGTAAGAATAAAAGCGGAAAAAGGATATGCAAATCGGCTATACTTTTCTATCAAAATAACCTCGATATTATCGGCACCTTGCAAATTTTGTTCATCAATAAAATCGTTAAGCTGAAATAGGTTCATAGTTTCCACAATATTCAACCTCCGATTAAAGTCTTTTGGAGTGATATAAAAAGAGGTGTCAATACTCTCTCCTTTAGTTATAACCTCGTTATTACCTACATAATCGCGAATGTAGTAGTTTTTAGCGCTCCACTTCTGAGAGGTAGAGTCCCACTGGGCAAAATCGGAAAACAACTTCGACTTCAACTCCCCGTTCTCAAATCTCTCTATAGATAGATTATAGGCAATTTGGCTGTAACTATTGTATGAACGCATGTAAACAAATACTCCTGGTCGAACCTGCCTATGAATGTTTCTTTCTGAACTCTCGTAAGGTTTCTTAATATACTTGTTCTCAAAATCAATTCTAACACCATTTGCAGGAGGTATTATAAAACTATTCAGCAGGAATGAAAAAATCGCAATAATTGTTGCCGAAACCAGGTAGGGATACATTAATCGTTTAAAACTTACACCGCTACTAAGAATTGCAATTATCTCAGTATCGTATGCCATCTTGGATGTAAAGAAAATAACCGCAATGAAAGTGAACAGCGAACTGAAAAGGTTAGCAAAGTAAGGTATAAAGTTTAAGTAATACTTGAAAATAATATCACCAAGAGGAGCACCCTTCTCCATGAAGTCATCCAGCTTCTCCGAAATATCAAAAATCACAGCGATACCGACAATTAAAAGAATTGCATAGAAGTAGGTACCGATAAATTTCTTAATAATGTATAAATCAAGCTTCTTCATTCGTCAATTTTGTAGAGTGCTAAATTATAACTTTCTATAAACGTGTGGATACTTTTTTGACCATTTGATTTTTCCATACCACGAAATCTCCATCCAAAATATGTTTTCGAGCCTCGCGAACAAGCCAAAGGTAAAATCCTAGGTTATGAATACTTGCAATTTGTGGACCTAGCATTTCGCCAGCAATAAACATATGCCTGAGGTATGCTTTCGAGTATCTTGAATCTACAAATGTTGCGCCAAGAGGATCGATAGGTGAAAAATCGCTCTTCCACTTTTGATTCCTTATGTTGATAATCCCTTCGGAAGTAAAAATCATTCCATTACGTCCATTTCGGGTTGGCATAACGCAATCGAACATATCAACACCAAGCGCAATCGCTTCCAGAATATTTTCTGGTGTACCAACACCCATCAAATATCGAGGTTTATCTTTTGGCAGAATTGCATTAACCACGTCTATCATCGCGTACATTACCTCGGCTGGTTCACCAACAGACAGCCCTCCAATTGCGTTTCCATCTCTATTATACCTGGCCACATTTTCTGCAGCACGTTTGCGCAAATCAGGATACACACAACCCTGCACAATAGGAAATAATGTTTGGTTGTAACCATACTTAGCCTCTGTTGAATCAAACCTATTAACACAACGATTAAGCCATTGCTCGGTTAAATCCAACGATTTTCGGGCATAATTGAAATCGGCATCGCCAGGAGGACACTCATCGAAAGCCATGATAATATCGGCTCCAATGGTTCGCTGAATATCCATTACACCCTCGGGAGTAAACAAATGAGAGGATCCATCGATGTGCGAACGGAACGAAGCGCCATTGGTACTTAACTTACGATTATCGGCAAGTGAAAAAACTTGATAACCGCCACTATCGGTTAGTATAGGCC
>WBUV01000439.1 GCA_008933525.1 Bacteroidales bacterium
ATCTTAGTAATGATTTCACCGGATGAGAGATGTGAAAATAAGACTAGAAGCTTTGATCAAACTTTCCTCTCAAGTTTATCATTCCCAGAGAAAATTCAGCTTCTCCACAAATTTTTCTTTTCTCTTAAAGTTATACCGAACGATTTGTCCAAAGTTTTTGTATTCCCATCTGGTGTGTGCCTTGAATTCAGACCACACAATTACACTATCGTTAATGAATGGCTTTCCAACTATGTATCCAGGGTATACTATTAAACTTTCTTTGCGAGTATTTGTGTTTATCATCACAAATGATGGAATATCTGACAAACTCGTTTTATAGGCTACGATTGTTGAATCGTTTATTTGGGTGGGGTGTATATAGTTGGAATATTCTTTTGAGTCACATGCGACAGGTTTTAAAATCGAATTTTCCCCCAGATCAATTTCTGCATTCCAAGCACTATCCTGATATTCGAAAGCTCTCTCTGCAAATTTCTTTCTCGATAATCCCGTTTCTTTCTTTAATCCAAAGTAGAAAGGAAAAACAGTGTAAGGTCTCCTGGTTACATAATCAATGGTATTGGCCCATAAATTTTCTCCGTACTTTAGATTTCCGTATGCAACAATCTGGTATCCTAAGCTATAATGGTTTGGAATATAATCTTTGAATGATCCCAACAGCAACTTATCATAGGATAAGGAGTTTGTTTTTGTCAGAGAATGGATTCTGTAATGCTGATAAAAACTTGCCAATCGTCCTCGTCCTGAATGCGAATGGGCTGTTTCTGCAACAACAGCATCACCCTCGAGAAACCAAAGGGGTATAAAACCGGCCGCTAGCCCTGTTGCTTGTTGCCCAAAAATATACGAAGCCGCTTTAATTGTTTTTCTATTAAGGGCATACATTTGCTTAACATGCTGCATTTCATGCGTTGCAAGTTGATAGCTCCAGAGTTGAGCAAATGAATTAAAAGCAGGTTGAGTAACCAATTCCATTCTTCGAGGTGCCCAAGAAACAAATCCGTTTGAGAGTATGCTGTTGCAATGGAGTATCACATCGAGTTTCGATTTTCCAACTCTATAGTTTTTTCCAACAATTGTATCAACTGTAGAAATTATTTGCAGGTATTTATTTGCAATTGCCTCTGATCCTGAAGGGTATATTAAGCGAATATCTCCATGCGAAACCTGTTGCCATTTTATTGCAAAAGGTTCTACTCCACTATAGAAATACTGGGCCTTTGTATTTATTGATAAAATTACAAGAAACGCTATGATTATTTTTTTCCTCAACGATATTACTTTATAACTTTAAATAATTTACGGTAACCATCAGTTAATAAGATTTCTACAATTAGTATTCCATCGTTGAAATCTGATGTCGAGATATTTATATCCGAGCTAAAGTTCGGATATGAAGAAGTATGAATTTTCTGACCTAGTAGGCTATAAACAGTAACCTTTGAGATACCCACTTTTTCGTTAGTAATTCGAATTCTAAGGTTTTCTTTAATAGGATTGTTGTATGTTATGTTATACTTATCACTGTTAGTTGATATTCCTGAAGTATTACTGCTGTACGTTATTTTCATTTGTACAGGCAAATGATCGGACATGTTGTACAGAGAGTTTAATACTTCAGTTGGAACGCTATTGTTTACTGGCGAAATTAAAGATTGATTAAATCGGTTTCCATCCTGAGCAATTGTTTTGTAGTTGAAGTATTTTAAGCCATTTGTTCCATTGATAACATCTGATGAAGACAAAATAAAATCGAAACGATCATCCATTCCCCCGCTCGAGAAGCAAGGATCTGATGAAGAGTGTGTAGATTGTGTGTGAACTGTTTTGAAATAGGAGTTGTTATTCCAGGCTCCACTCATATTTATTGGATCCAAAAACCTAAAACCCGACGATCCGTTGGGTGATGTAAACTTAATAAAGGCACCTTCGGTCGATGTATATAAATTCATATCACCCATAAGAAGTATATTGCCAGTTATGTTATTATTGGTAATATAGTTCATTATTGAGTTTGCGGCTGCTGCTCTTTGGCTTGCATCGCTTTCTGTATTCCCTGCTTTAAGGTGGGTTACAATACAGGTTAGAAAAATCGTATCACCATTAGCTAATGCAGGATTCTTAACGAATAGTTTATAGACATCAGTAATTCTGGGCGAAGTAGATATTGTGGATTGTTGCTTAAGTTCAACCTTGTCGGAGTTGTAATAAATCATGTTCGACAAAAAGCTGCCACTAAAGTTTGCTCTTTTATACTTTGTAGTACCGTTCACATTAAGAGCATTAGTTTTAATTCGTTCAACACTCGAAACCGACGAGTTAATTTCATTAGCGGTGAAAATGTCGGGCTGAATATAGTTAAGGATGATTCTAAGGTACGAATCTTTGTTGTCTACGTTATTCGTTGTGCTATTGCAATCGTCATATTCTTTATCGTAGTACATTAAGTTATAATGCATTACTGTAAGAGTATCGGCCTTAACAAAATCACCAAAGCCCAAAGTAAAACAAAGCGAAACAGATAGTATAAATTTATTCATATGTATATATTGCTCAATATTAGCCCGATATTTTAACCTTATATCCCCATTCTTTAAGTAAATCACCCACTTTTTGTTTAATATCTCCCTGTATAAGAATCTCGTCCTCTTTTACAGATCCGCCAACACCGCATTTTGTTTTGATTTTTTTACAAAGATCCTCCATTTCCTCAACACTACCTACATAGTTTTTAACGAGAGTAACGGATTTACCTCCTCTGTGTTTCCGTTCAAAAGTAACCAGTAAATTCTGTTGGTTTGGTTTCTTTGTTTCCTCAGAAATTCTTTCTTCCTCAGGCTTAAAGTCGGGATTTGTTGAATAAGCAAAGCTCAACTTCTGCTTCCAATCATTTTCTTTTGCCATATTAATCTATAAAAATTTGGTGTCAAAGTTAGACTAATATATTTTACAATAT
>WBUV01000440.1 GCA_008933525.1 Bacteroidales bacterium
CAATTAACCCGCTCTACACCACAAATGTAAACGTAAGGGTTGGATTAAACTGGGTGTTTGGAAGAGTTAAACAACCCGAAGGTATGCCCTTTAAGTAATTAGAACTGACTATGAATTTAAAAAAAATTATACGGATGAAAAAAGAAGTTTTAAGATTTGTGCTCTCCTGCGTTCTAGGAATGACTATAACCTTGAATTCCAGCGCACAAACTTCATTCAAACCCGTCAATCTTGGCTCAAATGTTAATTCGGAGTATCCCGAAATAAATCCAATTATGCACCCCGATGGTAAAACTCTATACTTTTCCAGAGCAAATCATCCAGAAAATACATACGGGGGTGTCAATAGTCAAGATATCTGGTATACAGTTCTAAACGAAGATGGAACCTGGACCGAAGCTAAGCGATTACCCCGATCGGTAAATATTGGCCGATATAACGCAATATTTGGCATCCTCGATAACGGTAATGCATTCTTAATCAACGGACATTACTCTCCTAACGGAAAATACTGGATCGACAGAGGGTTATCTATTATTGAGCGCACCGATAATGAGAACTGGAGCAAACCAACGCTCGTAGATGTTAAAGGATATGCGAGAATGAATAAAGGCAAAGCTACAACTGCATACATGACCCCCGACAAAAACTACATTTTACTATCGTTCAGCAAAAGGAGCAACAGCAAAAGAAATAGTATTTATATAGCCAATAAAAAAGGTAATAGCAAGTATAGTAAGCCTAAGAAGATAGATATTGCTGGCGACAAACTAGGCGATAGCTACGAAGCTCCATTCCTATCTGCCGATGGAAAGGCACTCTACTTTAGCTGTAATGTTAATGGAAATTACAATCTTTACATTAGTAACAGAACTGGTGACAGTTACGAAAAATGGTCGGCTCCTGTTCCATTAAACGATACGATCAACTCAACTGGATGGGAGAACTATTACAGGCTAAACGCTAAGGAAAATTGGGCATATTTTTGCTCTAATTCAAATTCTACAGGAAAATCAGATCTTTTCAGGGTTAAAATCTTTGAGGATAATCCAAATATAAAACTAACAGGATTAATTCTTAACAAGACTGACCAAAAACTCATGCTTGCCGATACAAACTACCGAATCACATTCAACGGTGCAGAAGTACCCGGTTTAAAAATTGACAAGGCATCCGCATCCTATGAAGTAGTGGTTCCTTTCGGCCAAAACTATTCCATAAAACCCGAAATGCAAAACTGGATTGGAATCGTGGACAGTTTAAAAGCAGATAGCATAAAAGAGTACACAGAGATGAACCTCAACCTTTATTTCGAGGCAATTCCTTATGTTAAAGTTTTCGGGAAAATAATAAATACCCGAACAAACCTCCCTGTTTCGTTAGAGAGTAATCCGAAAGTTTTGGTTAACAACCTGCAGCACGATTCTGTTAAGTATGGAAACCAAGTTGCAGAATACAGCGCATTATTACCTTTAGGAACAAAATATACATTCAGGGGTAAAGTTTCAAATTTTAATGGCAAAACTGATACTGTTGATGTTACCAATACTGTTTCGTACACCGAAAAAGAACTTGACCTATACATTACATCAGTTCCGTGGGTTGAGGTAAAAGGCTCCGCGTTGGATAATAACACATTCACACCTATCATTGGAGCATCTCAACCAAAATTAGTTTTAAACGGGAATACTGTTGATAGCATTAAAATTGATCCTGTTAGTGGGGAGTTTACAATTCGTCTTCCATATGGATTAAAGTACAAAACAGCCATTGCTTCGAAAGACTACACAATGCTCGACAACGAAATAGATTTAACAGGATACGTAGAGTATGCAACGGTAAATCATAGCGTTTACGCTGAACGAAAGGATGCAAACCTTGCTGTTTTAAGCGGAAAAATAATCAATATTAAGTCTAATAATCCTTTAACATCCGACATCCCTGTTAAGTTAAAAGTAAATGGAGTTGAAACTCAAGGTTTCAGATACGATTCAACCAATGCAAGCTACACACTTAAACTTCCAGTTGGAGTATCGTACGACATTTTACCTTCAGTAAAAAATTTCTACAATAAGTACGAACAGGTTGACCTTTCAAAGGTTAAAAAAGGAGCCAAAATTGCTAAGAATTTTTACGTAACTCCTATTGAAGTAGGACAAACCGTAAATATTGATTTTATTTACTTTGAAACCGGAAAATCGGTATTAAAACCTGCATCATTCAGATCGTTGAATGCATTAGTTGAATTCTTGAACGAATATCCTAACGTTAAGGTTGAAATAAGTGGACATACCGATAACGTTGGATCGAAAGCAATTAATCAGAAAATATCTGAGCAAAGAGCCAAATCGGTTGCGGATTATGTTGCCTCAATGGGTGTTCCAAAAGAACGGATCGTTTCCAAGGGTTACAGTTCTACCAAGCCAAAAGTTCCCAATACAACAGCAAAAGGGCGCGCTGAAAATAGACGAGTTGAGTTTACAATTATTGAAATATAAAACGAAAAGGGTGTCGAGAAGTTCGACACCCTTTTCGTTTAAAAAAGTCTTTTAGAATCTCATTCCTAAGCTAAACCCAGGGTACATTTTTACATTTGTTTCGTTATCGTATATTTTATCGAATGTGCTCCAAGGAGCGTAATCCGAATTTACAATATTACCACTCTTATCAGTTATATCCGATACAAGCACATTCCACGATGGGCCACCAAATATTGAAAGATTATCGGATATCTGCACTGAAACAAGTGCATTAATTCTATTGTGTAAATTTAACCTATCAGTATGCCACTCATCCTCATTAACCTGATAACAGGTTGCCTCAAAATTCAAGTCAATTTTCCCTTTAACTGGTACAATTGTTACAATACCGTAGCCCCACCCCCAGTAAATCTTATCGTTTCGGGTTGCTGCACCAACGGAAATAATGTTATAGAAACTTCTTGTTCCTGTTTTAT
>WBUV01000441.1 GCA_008933525.1 Bacteroidales bacterium
CTTCATCTCCTTCTCGGTCATTCCCGAATCTTTCATCATCTGTCCAACTTGCTCGCCAGCGGTAATCAATCCCAAAAGAATATGCTCAATGGACACAAATTGGTCGCCCCTTCCCTTGCTGAATTCCATAGCCTTTTGTAACACCTTGCTAGATGTTGAACTTAAATAGGGCTCTCCACCCGAAACCTTAGGGTACGATTCGAGCATTCTGTCCAAAACAGCATCGAAGGTTGATGGGTTAACACCCAACTTACGGAGTAAATAACCAGTAATATTCTCGGTTTGCTCCAGCACACCTTTAAGGATATGGGCTGGTTCAATTGCTTGATGGTTGAATCCTTGGGCAATCTCTAAGGCTTTTTGAATTGCCTCCTGCGATTTGATTGTAAAATTATTCAGGTTCATATATTTTGATACTAAATATTCGACATAACACTAATTGTCTATTATCTAGTTATCAAAATGGTTGCCAATCAAAAAATAAAGACAAAATGACCTAGAATCAGCGTGACTGTTGTCATTTTGACATCGTGATGGATTTTTACGTTGCAAGAACTCGCTTTTAACCAATCTTTACGCATCGCATAGAAAGGCTTCCGTAGTGGAAATCCTCGTAGAAGTACGATAGGTTATCTTGTCTGGATTGGAGCGCAGCGATGTATATTAATGGAATATAGTGACTTGGCTCAGGAACAGCATATCGAGCAGAACTTCCAATCTTATGGAAATCAATTAATCCCTGATGATTCGACTCGTTGAGATATATTTTTATGCTAGTATCGAACTCCAATGCCCAATCAACAGGCTTAGCGTTTATATCGGTCATATTTACAAGCCGCAGATTGTGAGTGATGTTCCCACTACCAACAATAAGCACCCCGTTTTCTCTTAGTTTTTTCAAGTATCTTGCTAAATCGTAATGGTACTGCATTGGTTGATTGTAATCGATACTCATTTCGTAAACTGGAATATCGGCATTGGGAAACAAGTGGCGTAAAACCGACCAACAGCCGTGGTCGAAACCCCAATCGTAATCTAACTTCACATCAATGGTTTCAACAATATCTTTTGTTTGCTTTGCAAATTCGGGTGCACCGTTGGCTGGATATTTTACTTGGTAAAGTTTCTCGGGGAAACCGTACATATCGTAAATCATTTTGGGCTTTGGCGATGCATTTACAAATGTTCCATTTGTTAACCAATGAGCCGATATACAAAGAATGGCTTTTGGTTTAGGAAGCACTTTGCCTGTTGCCTGTAAACTTCTTGTAAAATCATTCTCCTCAATGGCATTCATAGGCGAGCCGTGTCCAACAAAAATTGCTGGCATAACCTGCTCCGAGTAGCCATTACTTTTCATCTCATCAGCCCACGATGTAATTGATGCACCCATTTTAATGCTATCTTATCAATATTCTAAAAATGTACATTATTATCCCCTAATTTTATCGAGCAGGGTATTAAGTTGTTTGACCTCATCTTCGGTCAAGTTAGAAAGCAATGTGTCGACCTTCTTTTCGCAGTCGTCCATAGCAGCTAAGAGGTCTAAACCTTTATCGGAAATATCCACGTCCTTTTGTCGACGATCGGTCGATTTTTCGCATCGGGTTACGAGACCTCGTTCATAGAGTTTATCAACAATTCTGCTTACATCAGAGTTCTTATCGAGCATTCTATCCTTAATAAATCCAATGGAAACCGGAGCCTCGCTCCTAAATCCTCTGAGCACTTTAAGGACATTGTACTGCTGTTGCGTTACATTGTGTTTCTTTAAAAGCTGTAAAAACTGATAGTTTAGTTGGTTTAAGGTGTAGGTGAGATTTATAATACCTCTGTGGTACTCGTTACGGAATCTGCCTTTTATTTCATCATCTATTTTCATTGTGAAAAATTTTAAATTCTACATTCTAAATTATTCATTATTTCACACCTACCATTCTAACCACCGATGCCTTGCCTAAATGGTAATTACCTTCGGATAGTTCTATCTCTTCTGTCCAAATATTCAAACTCGAAAAACTTTCAAAATCTGACTTTAGTTCATCTACTGAAAAAAGCATCTCTATGCTCTTTGGTCCGCCCGAATTATAATTTAATTGCTCCCTGCTAAATCCCTCAAGAATAATTACCCCTCCTTTTTTGAGAAAGCCCGATAGTTTCCTATGATTTTCCTGCCTATTGAGGTTGTGTGCGTAAACTAAACCTATGGTATCAAATTGCTCGTCGGTATTAAAATTTTCAAATGAGTTAATTTGATAATCAATTATTTTGCCCACTTCTTGGGCTAATACATTGGCTTTCCTTTTTGCTTCAACGCTACTATCGAAAGCAACTACATCCCAGCCCTGCAACGCTGCAAAAACAGCATTTCGGCCTTCGCCCTCGGCAGGTAGTAGAATTTTACCTGGCCGAAGGGTTTGAAGTTGTTGCCTAAAAAACTCGTTGGGTTGCTTCCCATACACATATTCATCCTGCGCATAGCGCTCATCCCAAGTATTAGTAACTTTCGAACTCTGTGTCATAATTAAATTATTGATGCAATATCGTCGAACTGCCTACGTGGACGACGAGGATAAAGATTCTGATTTTTATCGTAATATCCTAACGCTATAGCCATTACAACAGTTTCGTTCTCCGATAGTTCAAAAGCCTTGTGAATTCCCTCAAAATCTAGTCCGCTCATTGGATGCGAATCAACGCAGTACTCCATTGCAGCCATCATTATACTCATTGCAAGCAATCCTGTGTTACTTTCAGCAAATTTCAACTTGCGTTCGTCTGATGAACCGTAAAGAAAAGCAGCAGCCTGCTTTGCTCCATCAACCATTTGCTGGTTGCCTCCAACGCTTTTGAGCATCTCGTCCCATACAGGATTATTGTTGTCCCAACCATTCTTGTTTCCAACTAAAATAAGCGTTACTGGAGCTTCCTTTACTTTAGGCTGATTGTGTGCT
>WBUV01000442.1 GCA_008933525.1 Bacteroidales bacterium
CGTTAAACCCAATCATCCTTAAACTTTTATCGGAGAACAAGCGGATGTATGGGTATGAGATTACACAAAAAGTTAAAGAGTTAACCAATGGTAAGATTGAATTAACCTTTGGGGCTTTATATCCAATTCTGCATAAGTTAGAGCAGGAGGGGGTTGTAAAAACGGAATCGGAGGTGATTAATAACCGAAACAGAATTTACTACTCGCTTACCGAAACAGGTAAAAGTACTGCAAAGGAGAGGATTGAGGAACTGGAGGATTTTGTTAATACCATAAAGGCTTTGCTTCAACCTAATATGGGATTGCAGTATGTACACGTTAAGTAAATGTCAGGTTCAGCAAATTGCTGATGATGTTGAGAATGCGAGGATTACCTTTTCGCATCTGGCCGACGATTTGATTGACCACATCTGCTGCGAGGTGGAGAACGAAATGTACGAAGGCAAGAGTTTTGATGAGGCCTATGAGATTGTGAAGCAACAAACCGGAATCAAAACTCTGCAAAAGATTCAGGAAAATACACAGTATTTAATCGATAAAAACTACCGAATTATGAAAATGACAATGAAAATTACCGGTAATGTGTCGCTTGCATTGCTGGCATTGGCTACCCTGATGAAAATTCTTCATTTACCGGGTGCAAGTATTTTACTTCTGTTGGGATTTGTGATTTTGGGATTAGTTTTTTTTCCTTCGGCACTCTATACAAACTATAGAGATTTAGAGGGGCGAAAATCACTAGCACTTCATCTTTCCATATTTATTGGAGGACTGCTGTTTATGTTTGGGGTTTTATTTAAGGTACTTCATTGGCCTGGCGCGGGTATGTTGCTAATTATAGGCTGGGTTTTTATTCTGTTTATTTTTCTGCCATTGCTCCTTGTTAAGAAGTATCGCCAATCGGAAACTGCCAAGGATAAATGGATTGTTACTTTGGGTGTTGTTGGTTTGATAGTTTTTGAGCTCTCAACAATGTTCAAACTTTTTCATTGGCCGGGTGCTGCAGTATTAATGATTCTTGGTTCAATTATACTAGTATCGGTGTTTCTACCTTTATTCACTTACTCAAAGTTTAAGCAGTTAAAGCAAATTACTGGCGAGTATATTTTTTTGATAATAGGAACGATGTTTTTTATTCTGTTCAGCGTTTTACTTGCACTCAATGCTTCGAAAGATACCCTAGGAACGCTGGTGAGCGATGCCAAAAGTTCTGCTGCCATTGTTAATTACCTAGAAGCGAAGAATCAAAAGTTTTACGGCGATTTTGCCAATGCTTCCGATAGTGTTAAGGTTAAATATGGTAAACAGGTTGATTTAATGAAGAAAGAAACCCAGAGCTTAGTTTACTTAATAGACAGTATAAAGGTTGAAATAATTGCACTTGCCGAAGGTGTTGAAAAATCTGCATCAAAACAACTCCTCGGCGACGTAACCCTGATAGGGAATAAGTCGAGCATCGATGCTGTTAGTAAGATAATGACTGGCGAAAAGGGTGCAGGAGTTTTGCTTAAAAATCAAATCAACCAGTACAAGATAGCTTTGGTTAATGCTTTTCCCGATAATACTAATTTAGCCAATAGCATTTCCATTCTTTTAAATACTAATGCAATTGACGATGGCTCAGGGATATTAAATTGGGAGCAAATCAACTTCGATAATCAGATTACAATTGGCGCATTAGCCTTTCTTTCCGATTTGGAGAAAAGTGTAAGGCTTGTTGAATCGCAAGTTATTGGTACAATTTGTCTTAAAAAGTAGTTTGTATAAACTTAAAAATTAGTGCAATGAAAAAGTTTATCTATATATCAGGAATATTGAGTGCAAACCTTATGCTGATTGGCGCGCTTTTAAAGGTGCTGCATATGCCCGGAGCATCAATAATATTAGCTCTCTCCATTTTTCTTTTCTGTTTTATCTTTTTGCCATTGGCATTGTATAGCAATTACTCAAGTCAAGATGAGAAGAAGAATGTATGGCTCTACGTTGTTACTTTTATAGTTTTCTTTGTGTGTATTCTGGGTGCATTATTCAAAATTTTGCATTGGCCAGGAGCTTCAATTTTCTTATTATTTGGCATCCTTTCCCCATTTGTGCTGTTTTTGCCTGTTTATCTTTATCAAACCAGAAAGCCAAAGAACAAATCGGTAAAGAATAATTTAGCGGTGATGTTCGGGTTAACTTTCTTGGCTGTATTCAATGTTTTTCTTGCGGTAAATGTTAGTTCCAATGTATTTAATAGCATATCGCTGCAAGGTTACAGCCATGAGCAGTTTGTTAAAAATTTAGGTGATAACTTTAACGCCCCAAGTGCCAACGAAATTAAGTTAAAAGCACAGGATATTTCATCTTATATTGATGATTTAAAGCAAGATGTAATTAATGATGCCCTTAAGGGTAAAAAGGAAATTACCTCAAGTTACAATTCGCTAACAATTCCCGATAAGGCCGCAGCGGTATCATCTATATTCCTAATTAAAGAAAACGAAACTAAAAATAGGGTAGGAGAACTTAGGCTAAAACTCGATGAGTTTTATAAATTGATAGAAGGTTCGAGTACAACCAGTAAGGAGGTAAAGGAGTTAACCAAAACCCTTATTTTTTCAAACGATTATCCTGAGGTTTGGGAATTTAAACAGTTCTCCAATAATCAAGCAGTATCGGTTTACAACACTTTATGCCGAATTCAGAGCGATGTTTTGTTTATTGGCTCGGAGGCGTAAATTAAATATGGCTTGTTGAAAAAGTCAAATGCTTTGGAGTGAATTGTAAAAGTCATGAGTATTATGATTTAGAATGTAAAAGGCAAGTGGGTGGGATTGGCAAAACTGCGAGCAGGAGAGTGCGTGAACCGAACGCAGAGAGTTCGGCGAAGCCAATGCTGAAAGTTGTAGAATTTCGCAAAGGGGGCTTGCCTACTTTTGCAGAAATTCTAGACTTACAGCAGGGCGGGAGG
>WBUV01000443.1 GCA_008933525.1 Bacteroidales bacterium
AGTTTTTTAATGTTCCATATATAGTAAAACCCACCAGTTTTTATATCTTTTTCCTGACCTACCTCAAGATTTGTATTGAATTCAAAATCGTCTGGATCTTCAAAATTTAGCCTTAAGGAAGTTTGATCTATTGAATTAATTTCACCAATAATTGCGGGCCACTCGTAAAAGCCCTTAGGCTTTATAACAATGATTTTATAATCGAGTTCGACTTTGAGCGGAGTTCCACTTTCCGTTTGCTTTAAAACAAAATTTCCGGGATTGAATTTCGAAAACTCTGAAATTGACGGCTTCTTGAATTTTTTCTTTTGAATTAAATCTCCTTTTCTATCATAAACTCTAACTGTATAACTTGTTATCTTTAATTTTTCAGCACTGGGTACATTCAATTGAAATAATCCCGTCTCATCGATATTATCCAAATAAAATAAAATATTAACAGATATCTCCTTCGCATCTTCGCCCACCCTACGAATATCAGTCACATAACGATCAATCCTGCAAGAACTCGCATTAGCAATTTCTTCGTTATGTTGCACAGGCTGACCGTATGAAAATTGCAGTAAAGAAGTAAGTATGATAAACACTAACAATCTTTTATCCATAAGTAAAGAATTAATTATTATAACTCATTACTTTTACGTTAAGAGAGTTTACAAGTTACAGTATATAAAAAACGCCCTGTAAAGGGCGTTTTTTTACTGGAAAGAGCATATTACTTTCTATTTGGAATTTCAAGTCCATAACCTTTTTTCTTATCGTAATACTTAAGTACAAAACTTAAGAAAATTGCCAACACACCGAAACTTGCAAAAATTAATTCAGGAACAGTATAGTTATAAGAAACACCCTGAACACCTTGTGCTATTTGTTCGGCAACACCTGGATTCGACTTTGAAATAGACCAACCAATTAATCCTGGAACAGCCATTAAGCCCATATTTTGAATCCAGAAAATACATCCATAAGCAGTTCCTAAATATCTATCTTCAACAATTTTAGGAATAGAAGGCCACATTGAAGCAGGAACAAGTGAAAATGCTGTACCCAAAATTACAATAGTTCCAAATGCAAGGGCATATGAGAATGACTCACTCGGAATCAGTGCAAAAATAAGATGTGAAACAACCAACAAGATTGCTCCATAGAGCATTAACGATGCACCTTTACCTTTAAAGTCTAAGAATAAACCAATGAATGGGGTTAAAACCATTGCACCAATGGGGAAGTATGAGAATAAATTTGATGCATCTTGGATAGACATATTAAGCTTTGACGACAACATATCGGTCGCAAACTTTTGGAAAGGGAATATTGCTGAATAAAAAATAACACATAGCGCTGCAATTGATAAGAAGCCAGGGTTTGTGAAAATCTTACCTAAATCGCTAAATTTAAATTCATCTTCGGGAGCTAGTTTTGCCTCATCGCCAAGTTGTTTATCTAACTTTTTATCAATAAACACATAGGTTAAGAAAGTTAAGAAACCTATACAAAGAAATGCCAATCCCATAAACACAGAGTTAGGAGCATCCCAATCAGCAGGATTTTCTGAGCCTGCATTAGCAAAATATGGAGATAAGCGGAACACAGCAAAAACGCCTAAACGAGCAACAGCCATCTCTAGACCCATTGCCAAAGCCATTTCCTTCCCTTTAAACCACTTAACAATAGTTTTAGAAACAGTAATACCAGCCATCTCAACACCTACACCAAAAATAGCAAAACCCACAAATGCAAAGAACGCAGTACTTGGTAATTCCCATCCAAATATTGATGTTACAGCAGTATGGTCGATAAATTTTAATGCAGAGAATTTAATTGCAGCACCGGCAATCATTGTAAGGCCTGATAAAATAAGTGTAAAGCGAATACCCATTTTATCTAGAATGATTCCTGAAAGAATCAAAAACCCAACAAATACATTTAGAACAAACTCAGAACCTCCTAAATATCCGAAAACCTCTGGAGACCAATTGAAATTTGTTAACATCATTTTTTGCAAAGGCGCAACAACATCCACAAAGAAATACGCAAAAAACATTGTTGCTGAAATTAATGCCAATGCAATCCACCTTGCAAAAGCAGAATCTCGAAGCGTTGATTTAATTTTTTCCATTTTTATAATTTGGTTAAAGTTTGGTTTATGTTTAACAAAGAGCGCAAATAAAACTAAAAAAAAATAATTTTCCTATGATATTAGGCTTGATTATTAAAAATGAAAGCGAGCCATCGGAATCCGATAGCTCGCCTTCTTAATCAATATTTTCATTAAATGTTTTCGTAAATCCAGAGTTCAACAGGTTCTTCCTTATCAGCATTGATACGTTCAATTTCGTTGAATGCTTTGCTGTAAGTATCGTAAGCAGCAATGGAAACTAAATCGAAACCATTCTTAGCATGGAGTATTTTTGTGCTGTTGTAACCCATACCACGTACTTCCTGCTCCCAATTTGTAGCATTGGAAGGTACTTTAAAACTTCCAATTATTACATGGAATTTAAATTTAGCTTCGTACTCCTGAACTTTAGCTAGAGAATCCTGACGTGCTTGCTCTAGAGCCAAACGTATTTGCTCAGCCTCTATCTCTTGCGCCCTTTTTATACTATCCTCTTTTGCCTTTTGAATAGCTACCGGATCAACTTTAGGTTTCTTTTTAAAGTACTTACATCCAGTTCCAACAAAGGCAAAAAGCGCTATTAAAATAAAAATTTTCTTCATTTTCATACATTTTAGTTAAAGGGTAAACTCTCAATTCAATGCAATTTAGCAAATCTTTTTTATAAAAAGCAAGCGTTTAGCCCATTAATATTGCAAACATCTATACTTAAAGGTTAATAACCTCATTCAACCACAGATATAACTCACTGACATTCTTTCCATTAGACAAATAAAGACATTTATAACTCTGTTGAAAAGTTACAACGAAAAAGGCTCGTTTGAGTTGAAAT
>WBUV01000444.1 GCA_008933525.1 Bacteroidales bacterium
GGATTAACTCAACGGCATTTATTTATGTATAGGAAAGTCTTTTACCATCTAGTTTTTGTTTCTGTTGTATTATTTTTATCGTGTTCCTCGGGCAGTAACGAAACTAAGGACAATACAGTTGAGGTGGATTCAACCAAAGTGGCTAATTTGGAGTATATCGAGGATTTTTTCGATTTTGGAACAATAACCAGTGGCGAGGTTGTATCGCATTCGTTTAAATTCAAAAACTCTGGCGATGGAGTTTTAATTATAAAAGACGTAATCCCAAGTTGCGGTTGTACAAGTTCAAAGCTTAGCAGCAAAATGTTGAAGCCAGGGGAGGAGGGCTATATCGAGATTGTTTTTAATAGCAAAGGATGGTATGGTTCGCAGTATAAATCTGTTACATTGCGAACAAACTCAATAATAATGGACAAATCAGTTACTATTAAAGCCAATGTGGTTGAAGGTAGTAACGGTTAGTATAAAATAAATTATAACTTTGTATCGTGAATTTTAATCAGAAACCAATTTAAATTATTGAATATGAAATCATTACTTTTTGTTATTTTACAGCAACAACAAGCTAATCCTTGGATGACCTTTTTAATGTTTGGTCTAATCATCGTGGTGTTCTACTTCTTTATGATTCGTCCACAGATGAAGCGTCAGAAAGAACTTCGTAAATTCCAAGAGTCTCTAGGTAAAGGCGATAAGGTAATTATTGCTGGTGGTATCTATGGAAAAATTGTGGAGATTAAAGAAGAGTACGCTGTAGTTGAGATTGATACTAACACAACTGTTAAGGTTATTAAGAGCACTATTATTCGCGACGCAAGCGATATTCAGACCCGATAGTAAGATTTTTATCATTATATTTACAGGATTCATTGTAATTTACTTACTTTGAATCCTGTAATTTTTTTAGAAATTGGACTCAACTTTACTCAGACAATTCAATCTTGTTGTTAATCGCGAGAAGGCTAAGTTTAACAAGCGACTCGCCATATTTCTATTCTTTTTATTTATATCAACTGTACTTTGGTTCTTAATCAAATTAAGCCACGAGTACACTACCGACCTCGATTATCCTGTTCAACTTGTTAATCCAACTAAAGGAAAGGTTATAGTTGGAGTTCCTCCGCGCACTATTCAGCTTAGAGTAAAGGCTTATGGTTATACTTTACTTCGATATAAAGCAATGGCACTCCTTAGTCCATTGAAAATTAATATTAATGGAGCTAAGTTAAATAAGAACAGCGACGGATCAGAGTATTTCATTTTAATGCCCAATAGAAATTCTAATATTATCTCACAACTTAGCGATGATATTGTTCTGCTGGGAATACAACCCGATACATTGTTTTTTAGTATGGCTTCGGTTATTGATAAAGTTGTTAGCATTAAGCCCGATATTAACGTAACTTATGCAAATCAGTTCATGCTTGCAGGAGCCATTAAGATTAAACCGCTGAGTATAACCATAACTGGACCCAAATCAATTATCGACACAATTAACGAAGTTAAAACAAGACCTTTAGTAATTAATCTACTTGCAAAAACAAGTCGTAGTAATGTTCAATTGCTACCTGTGCAGCAAGTTGTTTATTCGCAAAATGAAGTTATAGTGGAAATTCCAGTCGAGAAGTTTACCGAGACAACTCTTGACGTTCCTATTACACCAATTAATACACCAGAGAATTCTCAAATTATTTTGTTACCAGAGAAAGTAAGCGTGAAGTGTAATGTTATTGTCAGCAAGTTTTTTATGCTTAAGCCAAATCAGTTTAGATTAGTTTGCGACTTTGGCAATTCAGACGTTGTTGCAGGAGGCAAGGTACGAGTAAATCTCGAAAAATATCCTGATTATGTTGGAAGAATCGACTTTCAACCCAAATACGTAGATTTTATTATAAAATCGAAATGAAACTTAGGATTGGAATTACCGGTGGAATTGGTAGTGGTAAAACAACGGTAAGTCGTGTTTTTGAGGCGTTGGGCTTTCCTGTATACTATGCCGATTTGGAAGCCAAAAAAATTATTGAAACTGATGTTCAGGTTATTAATGCGATATCGAATCTTTTTGGGGCAGATATATATTTGTCAGGAAAACTTGATAGAAAACGATTAGCATCGCTTGTTTTTAACGATAGTGATTTGCTCAACAAAATTAATGGGATTGTCCATCCAGCCGTGGCAATCCATTTCGAAAATTGGGTATCCAAGTCGACCTCGGCAATTGTTTTCAAGGAAGCTGCTATACTTTTTGAGAGTGGTGCTTATAAGCAGGTTGATAAAACAATACTTGTAACTGCTCCTCTTGATTTAAGAGTAAAGCGCGTGACCGAAAGAGATGGAGTATTAGCAGAAGATGTGAAAAGAAGAATTGCAAATCAAATGTCTGAAAATGAATTGCTTAAGTTGACTAATTTCACAGTTGTGAATGATGGTAATAACTTGGTTTTACCACAAATACTAAGTATTATTGAAAATTTAAAAAAGCTATAAAGGAATGGCGAAGTACGGAAAATGGATATCAGGAGGACTAGGATGGGTTATTTTTGGTCCTATTGGTGGAATAATTGGTTTTGCAATAGGTTCAATTTTCGATAGTGTCGAAACCAAAATATACACTGGTGAAACTAGTAGGAATGGTTTTCTGGTTAGTTTGCTTGTGCTCTCATCGGCAATAATGAAAGCCGATGGAAAGGTTTTGAAGTCCGAATTAGATTTTGTTAAAGGTTACTTCCTTAAGAATTTTGGCGCTGATGCTGCTCGTGAAGCTATGATTTTGCTTCGCGATATGTTGAAGCAATCTGTACCATTAAAAGATGTATGCAATCAGATTAAAGATAACGTAGATTATCACGCCCGTCTACAACTTCTTCATTTTTTATTCGGCATTGCACAGGCCGATGGCGTAATAAGTGCCGAAGAGTTAAAGGTTTTGCAGGAGATTGGAGAGCACATG
>WBUV01000445.1 GCA_008933525.1 Bacteroidales bacterium
ACAAATATCAATATAAAAGATTTTTGTCTTGATGGTAATAGGATTTGGGTTTTAGGAAGTGAGTCAAATAATGAGGTTAGCTATAATCTTTACGCCTTTGATTTAAATAACAGGAAGTACTTTCATAAAATTTCAGGGGAGAATGGTTTAACAGAAGAACCTTCGCAAATCTTCCTTGACCACGAATATAATCTTTGGGTAATATCTAACAATGGTGTTTTTCTCTTAAAAGGAAATGCTTTTACTGCTTTTTCCGTAGCCGATGGACTTGTTGGAAATAAAGTTTGGGGTTTAAATAAGAGCAATGATGGTATTTTATGGGTTGGTACAATTGGCGAAGGAATGTCTGTAATAAAAAATGGTAAGACATATAATTACACAAAAGCCAATGGATTGCCCGATAATTATGTTGGGAAGATATATCAAACCAAACAGGGTGATGTTTTAATAGGCACAAGTAATGCTGGCTTAAGTAAGGTGTCATACGGGCAAAATTTAAGTAAAATTAGATTTGAGAGGTTGCCATTTCTTGATGGAATTAGATTTAGAATAGATGATGTATTAGAGGATAAAAATGGAACTCTTTGGGTTGCCTCTAGCAAAGGGTTGTACTATTCAAAGGATATGCTCAAATATATTCATAAACCTCTTTCATCGTCAGATACTGGAGATATTTTTATTCAAAAGCTATTGTTGGATTCAATAAAAAATGAATTGTGGATTGCTACTCGGTTCAATGGTGTTTATGTTTTAGATGATAGTACTGTTCGGCGTTTTACACCTATTGATTCGACAGAAGAGATTAGCTCTCTTGTAATGGATTATCAGCGTAACGTATGGATTGGCACTCGGAATAAAGGTGTGTTTCGTTGGGATTACTCTGCTATAAGGCAATTTTCAGAAAAGGATGGTTTAGTATCGAACCTTACTTATATACTCTACCCCGATTCTCGTAATAATTTATGGATTGGTTCAAATCTTGGGCTAGATAGAATTGATTTAGAGGCTTTGTCACGTAACGAAAAAAACTATATCAGACACTATGGCTCCGACGAGGGTTTGGTTGATTTGGAGACGAACTTAAATGGAGTTATAAGTGATGAGTTTGGCTTTCTTTTATCAACTAACGGAGGATTGCTTAAGTACGAGCAGGATGCCGATAAACTGAATAGCGTTCCCCCTAAAGTAAGGATTACTGGTTTAAAGTTAAGATCGCAGGAAACGAATTGGAGTCAATATTCATCAGATGTTGATGCTTGGAATGGGTTGCCCAATAAACTAAAGCTAAAGTATGATCAGAATCACTTAACATTTGAGTTTGTAGGCGTTAGTTTCAGAAATCCGCGAATGGTTCAGTATTCATGGAAGCTTGATGGGTTTGACGATAAATGGATAACTGGTAAAAGCCGACAGGCCATTTATTCCAACTTACCACCAGGTAAATACATTTTTAGATTAAAAGCTGCCAATAGCGATTTGTTTTGGTCAGATGAGGTTAAGTCGATGCCTTTCGTTATTCTGCCACCATTCTGGGCTACTTGGTGGTTCAGAATCGTATCGGTTTTACTTATTGCTTTTGCAATATACATGTATGTTTTAACGAGAATTAGAGGCTTAAAGGAGAAACAAAAAGAATTGGAATCGCTTGTTTCCATTCGAACAGCAGAACTTCGCGAACAGTTCCGAATAGTTGATGAAAAGAATAAGCAGATTCTTGATAGTTTAAAGTATGCGAAATTTTTACAGAGCGCAATTCTAAGGTCGGTTGACGATATAAAGGGAAATTTTGCCGATGCTTTTGTTTTTTACAAGCCCAAAGATTTTGTAAGCGGCGATTTTTACTGGTTTTCTAGGTACAATAATATTTCTGTTTTTGCTGTTGCCGATTGTACTGGACACGGAGTTCCTGGGGCAATTATTAGTGTGATATGTGAGAGTTCGCTCCGTCAAGCGGTATTAGGGTGTATGTATGAGAATCCTGCTAAAATTCTTGAGTACACAAATAAGTATGTGATAGATACATTCTCCCAAACCAATAAGGATATTCACGATGGAATGGAGATTGCCTTGTGTACTTTTAATCATCAAACCAATGAGTTAACATACTGTGGAGCGAAGCTAGGTGTTTACCTTTTTGCTAACAATAATTTCATAAAATTAAAACCCAGCATTCAGCGTATAGGCTGGGATAGAAGTACTATTAAGTTTGAAAATCAAACTCTAGTGCTTGAAACAGGTAGTATGATTTATATGTTTACCGATGGGTTTGGCGACCAGTTCGACTATAAATCAAAAGAAAAATTCTCCTCTGTTAGACTAAGAAAGTTGCTAGAGGCCAATGCCAATTTTAGCGCAGAGGAGCAGCATAATATTCTTGAAAAAGAATTTAATTGTTGGAAGGGCGATAATGAACAAATTGATGACATCTTAGTGCTAGGAATTAAGTTTTAGCACTAAACTATTTTTCAGGAATACAATTAGGGTCGTTCGACTTTTTACATTTTGGTTTTTTATAGCATACTTTAATTACCCAGTAAGTTGCAGCCAAGGCAAGCAGCATTAACGATAATGCAATTAAATCCTGGTAAGTGTACGATGATATTTCCCAAACAATCACTTTTCTTGCAATAGCGATAATGGCAATAAGCACAATTATTTCTACGTGAATTATTTCTTCCTTAAGGAAAGCCTTTACAGCTTCAAGTAACTCTACTCCAATAAGTATTGTAAGGAAAAGTCCCACTAGTTGCCCAAATTGATTCTTAAGAAATTCGGTCATCGTGTTTTCTGTTAATCCAATATATAGTTGTAGTACAACATCAATTATGGACAAAACTAGCAGTATTGATATTATCACTAAAAGTATATTGATTATTCCTTTTTGCAGTAAACTCAAATATTTTTGCATATCGACGAATTTTTTAAGATGTATATACAAATATAGCAG
>WBUV01000446.1 GCA_008933525.1 Bacteroidales bacterium
CCGGGAGTTATAAAACTGCCCATTATTGACATCTACTTAGGTGTAACGCTTAGTACCGGGATTGGACTTTTGCTGAGCATTTGCTGTGCGTAGCTGAACAGCACAAAATCGCTAAGTGCGATGTTTTGCTCAGTCATAATACTTACAAGGTCGGCATTAACATCTAGCGCGTATTCAATGGTGATATCGGTAATGTTATCGCCACGGAGGCTGGCTGTTTGGAATCGAATATCCCGTTCCTTGAGGTAGTTGCAAACTTGCTTGGTGTATGCATTAAGTTTAAGATCTATCTCATCGGTTTGCAGCGTTGCCACTCCTATAACATGAACTTCTGCATTAAATGCTTTAGCGAATTCGGCAGTAACAGGAACTTTTTGTCGGGTATCGGTGGTGATATCGATTGGTAGTACAATCTTTTGAATGTCGCGAGGCATAGAGCCATGCCTAATGGTAACAACCGGACAGTCAGTCGCAGATATTATGCGGAATGCATTACTGCCAATAAAAAATTCTTCGAAACCAGAAGCTCCATGGGTAGAGCAAACAATTACGGAATCCTCGAATGCATGAGCCTGATTAACAACTTCGCGGTAAATTTTACCCTTTTTTACGATAAACGATAGATTCGCACTTTCCAACATTTTTGGGGAGTACTCGGTTAAGAGTTCCTCGAATTTTTGTTCTGCACTTCGGTGTTCCTCTTCGAATCGTCCAGGAGTTAAATCGGTTGGGTATTTTTGAACATACACCATCTGAATATCGCAGTTGAATCGGTTGGCAAATGTTATGGCAAGGCGTAACCCGTTTATCGATTCCTTCGAAAAGTCAATCGGAACAATTATGTGCTTCATGGCATTGGGTGTTTCTGGTTAGGTTAAAAGCAAATCTACATCAAATTTAGTTAATTCGGATATTTAAATCGTTAAAATAAACAAGGTTGAGGCTTTAAATATGAAGTTCGACTAATACGGGGAAGTGGTCCGATATAAAAAAACCATCCGCTCGTCGATCATTGATACTTGTATATGACCATACTCCAAAGCCCGATACAAAAATGTAATCGATTCGATCCTCAGGTAAAATGCTTGGGTTAAAACCATTAAATGTTCCTTTGGGGCCATTGGGTAATGCTTCGGAAATAGTGTACGAATCGTTCATCGTCAAACATATTGTTTGGATTGGCTTACTTTCGTTTGTGCTATTAAAATCGCCCATTAATATAACTGGAAGCCCATTCCCGTTTAATTCTTCAATTTTTGACAGTATCAATTGGGCAGATTTTTCTCTGGCAACAGTGCCAACATGATCGAAGTGGGTGTTAAAAACCCAGAATTGTTGATGCGTTATTGTGTTCTCAAATAGTCCGTATGTACAAATTCTTTTGCAAGCGGCATCCCAGCCAAACGACACGCTATCGGGAAACTCCGAAAGCCAGAAGGTTGAGCTGTTGGTTACTTTAAACAATAAGTTGTCGTAAAATATTGCGGAGTATTCGCCCTCGTTTTTTCCATTATCGCGCCCTACACCAATAAATGAGTAGTTTTTTAATGCGCTGTCGAGGTATTCAACCTGATGTGGTAAGCCCTCCTGAATTCCAATTATTGATGGTTTGTAATTGTTGAGTAGGTTTACCATCGACTCTTTACGCTTATCCCATCTATTTTCGCCGTCCCTTTCGGTATCGAGGCGTATGTTGAAAGTCATCAACTTAACAGTGTTGTCAATACTCCTATTGCAGGAGAAAAACGCTAAAAGTATTATTAGTCGAAATATTTTTTTCATCTACTTAAAATTATTCCCACGAGAATTTAACTGAGAACTGACCCGAATTGCTGCTTGGAACTTTCTGGTAATTAACTCCTTTACAATTTGCCAATTCAAGCGCTCTAACGCACCATCCGATTGTTCTATAGTCAAGCATTTCGCTTTTGTCATATAAACGAGTTGCTGTAAGGATAAGCGATTTTCTGTCAATTTCTTTAATCTCAACATCAACAGGCCTATAATACATTGAAATAATTCTTTTAGCAGCTTTCATTAAGGCCTGAGGGCTTGCCACAAGTAAGAAAACCTTGTAAACTCCTTTTAGTCCAAAGTCGGCACTGAATCGACCAACTTCAATTGCCGCCAATTGTTCATTTCCGGCAAAAAACATATCGGCAATTTTTTTTAAAGGCTGATAGTACATTGTTTCAACATCGTACCAATCTGACGATCCAATAACTCCTGAATATAAGTGCTGAGCGGAAGGCGATAAAGCTTTTAACCATTCATTGTACATCTCGGGATGTTTTTCTTTTACGAAGGTTCTTGTCGATACCAGTCCAGTTCCTTTTACTTCGGTAGTATTCATAAGTTATGCGTATTTGGAGTTTCCTGTTGCTAATATAAAGATTTTTATTGCTGTATGTTGGTTTAATTTTAGTTTTCGAAATAAGAGGAGTTAAATTTTGCTGTTAACATAGTAAAGCAGAAATTAGTATTTTTGCAGCAAATAATTTTTCATATATGGATATTGTACTCAGCGGAATTCGCTCCACCGGAAAACTTCATTTGGGCAACTACTTTGGAGCTCTACAGAACTTTGTGCGTATGCAGCACGAGAATAAGTGCTACTTTTTTATTGCCGATTACCATTCATTAACAACTCACCCAACGCCCGAAGATCTGCACGGGAATGTTAAGCAAGTTCTTGCCGAGTACTTAGCCTGTGGCTTGGATCCAGAAATTTCAACACTTTACATTCAAAGCGATGTTCCCGAAATACCAGAACTTTACCTTTTGCTGAACATGAATGCTTACAAAGGGGAGTTGGAGCGTTGTACGTCGTTCAAGGAGAAAATTCGTAAACAGCCCGATAATGTTAATGCCGGATTGCTTACCTATCCTACTTTAATGGCAGCGGATATTTTAATTCATAAGGCGCATAAAG
>WBUV01000447.1 GCA_008933525.1 Bacteroidales bacterium
ATTTATTAATTAAGTTAATTTCGCTTAGCAATTTATCGCGGTACGATTTTCCAATAGGAATTACTTTTTTACCATCGCTTGCTTTTATTGCTATTGCATTATCCTCAATACTATCAATCCTACTCAAATTAACTATAAACGAACGATGAACCCGTTTGAATCGAACTACAGGGAGTTGATTCTCAATGGATTTCATAGTAAGGTGAATTGTGAATCTATCGTTGATTGTGTTTATAACTATGTAGTTTTCAAGGGCTTCAATCCATAAAATATCGTTATACTTAACTCTAATTAATGAGTTATTTTTCTTTATGAAGATTTCTTTCTCCTCGTCCATCGGAGAACGTTGGTGGTTTAGCCTTTCGTAAACCTTGCTAACCGCTTTAAAAAACCTTGGGAAGGTAATTGGTTTAAGACGGTAGTCCGTTACGCTATGCTCAATGGCTTTTAATGCATATTTTTCTTTGGATGATATAATTATTACTTGAGGATTACTTTGGTTTACCTCAAGAAAATCCATGCCAGTCATTTCTGGCATTTCCACATCAAGAAAAATAAGTTGGACACTGTCGGGAGTATTCTTTAAGTAGTTTAGCGCATCAACAGCGTTCGGGAATGAGTGGGTTAGGTTAATAAAATCAACTTTTGTGGCGTATTCCTCCACAACCCTTCTCGACATTTCGTCATCATCAATAAGTATGCAATTCATAGCCCTTGAATTTTCATCGAATTTAAGTAAAAACTTACTTAATTACAAAAATAGATTTTTATTTGTAGTATTCGTCTAAAAATCTTTTTTCTACTAGATGACAATTCTTTACTGTTTTCTTTAACCAAGCAAGAAGAATTATTTCTGCCTCATCGGCAGGTATGGCGTAATCGATTTTTGAATTTTTGAGTCGATGAACCAACTCGTAGAGCGATAATGCCGCTGAAACTGAGATATTGTAACTTTCTATGAACCCGTACATGGGAATTTTTACGTATTCATCGGCAAGGTTCATGGCGCCTTTAGTTAATCCTGTTAACTCTGTTCCGAAAACAAGGGCGAATTTACCTTTATTTATATCAAAATCGTTAATGAATTTGTCGTTATCGTGTGGAGTGGTGGCAACAATTCTGTACCCTTTTTCCTTCAAGCTAAGAATTGCTTGCTCAGAGGTGTACTGTGGAGCATTATACCTATGTATATTAAGCCATTTGGATGCACTCATATCCACCTCGCTATTAATATTAAAGGAGTACCTACTTTCAATAACGTGAACATCCTGTATTCCAAGACAATCGCAGGTTCTTAAAACTGCGCTGGCATTGTGAGCCTGAAAAATATCCTCAAGGACAACTGTAATATAGCGGGTTCGGTTACTCAGCACTTTTTTAAAAAGCGCCAACCGACGTTCAAGTACAAGTTCAGAGAGATGATTTATGAACGATTGACGTATTTTGGTGTCCTGGATGTATCGTACATCTAAATCATTCATTGGAGTAGGAGTTTATATTAAAAAAAAAGGAGAACCAACGGGGTTCTCCTGAAGAGAAAATAAAATTCCTTATTGAACTTTACCGTTCAATTCGCTACCAGCTTTGAATTTTACAACTTTCTTAGCCTTAATGTTGATTGGCTTACCAGTTTGTGGGTTACGGCCAGTTCTAGCGTTTCTTTTAGCAACTGCGAAAGAACCAAAACCTACAAGAGCAACTCTGTCACCTTTTTTAAGAGCAGTACCAGTTGCTTTTACGAAAGCGTCTAATGCTTTCTTAGCGTCAGCTTTAGTGATTTTTGCTTCTGCAGCAATAGCGTCAATCAATTGAGCTTTGTTCATAATTGATAATTTTTAGGGTTAGAAATAGTTAGTTGACTATCAAAGACAAAATTAGCCTATTTATCAATAAATGCAAGTTTTTTAACAACTTTTTTTGCCAGTATAGCCTTTTTTATTGGTTTTTATAACATCCTCTGATGTTAATAGTGCTAAATTATTGAATTTTTACATTCATATGCAAATTTTTTTGAAAAAAAATTTTTACTTTTTTTTCGTTGAACCATTTGGTAGATTCAAAAAAGACTGTACTTTTGCCCCCGGAGAAATGGCAGAGCGGTCGAATGCGGCGGTCTTGAAAACCGTTGACTGTAACAGGTCCGGGGGTTCGAATCCCTCTTTCTCCGCCAAAAAAACGAGGGTAATTTCACCCTCGTTTTCTGTTTATAACATGTTGATAAAAAGTCCGCTTTAACGTGTTGAAAATATGAGTAAAATAAAAAATGCGATGATTTTCTCGTCGCATTTTTGTTTAATAAAATTGTTGTTGGCTATTTTACCGTTAAAACAAGTCCAATTAATGAACCCATGGTTATACTTCCCCATGGAGAACTGGTGATAGGGCATGTGCCGCTATTACATCCTATAAAATAGTAGTAGGCAAATCCCAATCCTCCTCCAATTAGTACTCCTAGCAAAGGATAAAGTATTTTCTTATTTTTAAGTTTATTGGCAATTTTTCCAATGATTACAGGACATCCCATAGTATTTTCGTATTTTTTGTTAAAATATACATATGTAAATATAACGATGCAAATATACGAATTGTTGCAAAAGAATTGAATTTGTTTTGTAAATAGATGTAAAGTATTTACTTTTGCAAGCCTAATGGTTAAAGGAGAGATGCCAGAGCGGTCGAATGGGGCGGTCTCGAAAACCGTTGTCCGCTTATGCGGACCCAGGGTTCGAATCCCTGTCTCTCCGCCACAGAAACGAAGGAATCCCCTTCGTTTTTTTTATTTTAAGGAGCAAGGGTTCGAACCGAGCCGACGAAAGGTGGCGAGATCACGAGCGAATGCGAGTATGAGTAACCGCGCCGACAAAAGGAGAGAACTCTTGTGTAATAGATTAAGACTGTTTTTTTAATATCCTTTATACCTTATTATATATG
>WBUV01000012.1 GCA_008933525.1 Bacteroidales bacterium
GCCATGTATTAGCCACTGGGCTGGATATATTAAGCAAAATTGATCAATTAGAACCTAAGAATCTTTCCAAAAAGGATTTAAAAATAGCACTCAATATCGATCCTTATAAAACCGTAATAACAATAAGTTACAGTAGCCATCCGGATAATCACCAAGTTGAAATAATAGAGCATATTGCAAATAGAATTGATAAAAACAAACTAGAAAATATACACTTTGTATTTCCATTAACTTATGGAGATACAAACTATAAACAACAAATTATTGACTCAGCCAATACAAATAAATTTGACTTTACAGCTTTAACTACCCCTCTTTCAAAGGAGCAAATTGCAAAGTATAGAGTAGCCTCCGATATAATGATTCATTTAAGGGATACCGATCAGTTTTCCGGTTCTTTTCAGGAGTACTTATACACAAATAACGTGGTTATAACTGGAAAATGGTTACCATATCAATTTATAATAGATAAAGGAGTATATTTTCATACACTAAGTAAATTAGACGATTTATCGATCGCCCTAGAACATATTTTGGGTAACCTTGAAAATGAATCCGAAAAATCAATTGGTAACAAAAGAATTATTGCCGAAATTAGTCATTGGAATGTTTTAGTTGAAAAACATATTGCAATCTATAATCAAACCAAATGATATCTAAATCGTTCATAAAATCATCATTTATATATACCGTTGTAGGATCACTACCACTTGCGTCGAGCATACTCCTTCTCCCGTTCTATGGCAATTCCTCATTACTTTCAACGTCCGACTTCGGACTACTTGCCATTTACATTATTTTAAGCGAATTAGCCAGAATCCTATTTACTTTCTCGGCCGATAACTTTTTAGGAATTAATTACATTCATTACAATACCGATAAAAACACGCTACAACGTTTCATTGGAACCTCAACAATTTTTATTCTTCTATACGGACTAGCAATGGTCTTGCTATTCTCTGCTTTAGGAAACTCAATAATTAACATACTTTACTCTGAGAAAAGTATTAACTACTATCCGTTTGGTTTTATCTCAATAATTACTGGTTTTTTTAATGGTGTTTTTAAATCTTATACAACACTTCTTGTATTTAGAGAAAAGCCTCGACCATACTTTTGGTCGAACCTAATCCATTTTATAGCTGTTATTGGGATTTCAGTATCCGGATTATATCTTCTTCCTCTTTCACTGAATGGTCCTATCTGGGGTCGTTTTATTGGAGCTTTAATAACATTTATCTGGGCAGTAGTATACCTAACCAATGAGAGTAAACTTAAGTATGACAGTTCAATACTTAAGCGTCTTCTTCATTATAGTGCCCCTTTATACATCTATAGCATCCTTTATTGGGTTGTTGCGAATATTGATCGCTACTTTATACTTGGGCTTATGTCGGAGAGTTATGTGGCCATATTCGATTTTGCCATAAAGATGACGCTTGTTATTGAGTTCTTGCAAAATGGATTATCGTCGGCCATAAATCCAAAAGTGTTTAAAATTTGGAAGGAGAATGGCGATAACCCACAAGGAGATATTAATATTAACAAGTACTTTCATGTTTTTGCGCTGATAAATATTTTTTCAGTACCTATTCTATATTTATCAATTCCATTATTGGTGCCAATAGTTGTAAACAATCAGGACTTGTACCAATCGTTTAACTTACTTCCGGTGCTTTTTGCGGGAATGATTGTTAGGGTTTGGTACTACTACCTTATAGCCCCTATTTTTTATTTTAAGAAAACAAAGATACTTCCTATTGTTTTCTCAGTTAGTGCGCTATTCCAAATATTAACAACTTATTTTGGATTAAAGTACTTTAATATTGAAGGAGCAGTCTGGGCAAACTTTTTAACTAAAATTTTGCAGGTTGTTCTGCTTTCGGTGTTTGTCACAAGATTCTACATGTTTAGGGTGAATGCTAAAAAATTCATCCTTTTCCCTGCATTGTATATTCTATTACTGTTGGTATCAGAAATACTATTTAAGCACGTTAATCTCTATCTTATAAACATATTACATCTAATCATATTAACAATTTTGGGATACTACATATTCCGAAAAGAAATACGAGTATCCCAAATTGTAAAAATTTTCAAGCAATAAGGAACTTCTAAAATAGATCCACAGAAATATTCTGAATAAAGGCTGTATAGGTTATCTCTCTTCCTAATTTGGCTTCAGTTAACAGCATTAGCACAGATATCTCATTCCCATCCCTTGTTGTAATATTAATTTCTCTTCGCATACCTGTTATTTTCTCTTTATTTGGATCTAAATACGAGTCAATAAACTCATCCTTACCCTCTACATCCTCAGGGAAAAGTATACGAATACTTTGACCCAACACCTCCTCACGCTTAACTGCAAACAACTCTTCAGCTGCTTTGTTAAAAAACTGAACTACACCATCATGATCCGTAGTAATAATGGCATCTAAAAATCCTTCGAGTGTTTTCTCCGTTCTAATTTTGACCTTCTCAATCTCCTTAAACTGGTTCTTAACCTCTTCCCTTGCCTCTCTTAACTTTTTGTTTAACTCAACCTCATTCATTCTAAGCATCTCCTCCTGTTTAAGCAGTTGCTCGGTTTGAATTTTAGTTTCAAGTTCCATATGCTTTTCACGGGTAATATCGTTGGCGATAAAAACCACTTTTGCTACCTCATCGTACATATCGTTTACAGCGGTAAATGTACATCTATACCACTTCTCCTCGTCGTGACTTGTAATTAGCCTAAGTTGACCTTCGAAGGGAATTCCATGAATTATATCATCCCAGGTACGCTCAATTGCTTTACGTTCCGATTTTGGAACTAAATCAAATATTGATTTTTCTTTTGCCAATGTAAGAGTATAGCCCGTTGATATCAAAAACTTATCATTTGCTTCAATTAAATCTCCTGTTGGGCTAAATTCTGCTTTAAACGAAGAGCGGTTCAATGCATTAATCTGACCTTCATAATCGAGACTTTGCTTCTTCTGCTCTGTGGTATCAATTGCAAGAAATAAAATTTTATCGACACCTCCCATAGGGTTTCTAACACAAGTATAGGTTGCAATTGTCCATAAATCTTTACCTGTTTTAGTGACTAGCTTCATATCTCCCTCAAAATGCTTACCTCCATGGCTAAGGCTCTTCCATATTTCATCAAACCAAACTCTATCCTTTTTGTTGATAAACATAGCTATAGGCTTTCCTTCAACCTCAGAATTACCTGAATATTCTAATTTTTGTAGGAATTTTGTGTTAGCATAAGTTAAATTACCGTTTACATCAAAGTCGGCACGTATCATTGTATGGTTAACAGAGTTGGAGAAACTAATAAACTTCTCCGACTGTCGTGAAGCCTCCTCCTGAGTCGCTTGCAACTCTTCCATGTTTTGACGCATTTGCTCTTCTTTTAGAGCAAGTTCTTCGGCTTGTCCTCTCGATTCCTTTAAAAGTTTCGCAGTTCTAAGGTTAATTTTAACAGTGGAGATAGTGGTGGCAATACTTTCAGCAACTTTCTCGAGAAACTCAACCTGAAAATTCTCAAAAATGTTAAATGAGGCAATTTCAAGTATACCATGAACGTTATCGTTCACCTTTAACGGAACAAGTATAAGGCATTTGGGATTTGCCTTACCAAGACCTGAGGTTATTTTAAGGTAACTATCGGGAACTCTCTTCAACAGGGTTGTCTCTTTCTCCAAAGCACAAGCTCCAACCAAGCCGCTTCCCCATGGTATAATTTTATCGGCATATTTTCTTCGTTCATAGGCAAAACTTGCAGTCATTCTAAAATGAATATCTGCCTCATCTTCATCCTCCAATAAGTAGAATGCGCCCTGATTTGCACCAATATAATTTACCAGATTACTAATAATTTGAAACGATAATTCCTCAATATTATCATTATTTAATCTTAGTATTTCTCCAAACTTGGCTAAACCTTCAGCACTCCAGCTACGCTGTTCGTCCTCCTTACGTCTAAAAATCTCATCTTCTTTGCTTTTCTTAAGATTGTCTCTTAGATTAATGACAGCTTTGCCCAAAGCATCTGTTTCATCAGGCACGTAGTCGGCATCAATATCACCTTCTCGAAGTTTTTCAACAAATCGGTATAGCTTTCTTTGCCTATGTAACTCTACTTGCGTGATTTTTTCTGCCTCTGATTTTGTAAATGAAACATACCGCGATACAAAAAAAGATGCTATTGCTATGATAATTGGGAAAGAATCAAAGAAATAAAGTATCGGAGATAATAAATGTAAATCGTAAACACCAATTGGAGTATAGGGCAACTTATGTATTAATGTTCCAACAAAAAAAATCAACAAAATAAAAGCCAAACCACTGAGAAACCCAAGAATGGTAGCCTTAACTACAAAAGGTTTAGAATATTCACGCTCCATAGCAGACCAAATTTTGTCTTAAAAATAGGGATTTTTTTATTCCAATGAAAATAATAGTGAAAATATCACATCTATTAAAGTCTCATTTAGCCTGCAAAGAAAATAAGAAAGGAAAATTTAAACTTTCATCTTTTTAATTACATACGGTCCGATCTCTTCCAACGGCAAAATTTGATGTGCTGCACCAAGTTTGATGGCCTCGCGTGGCATTCCAAAAACTACGCACGATTTCTCATCCTGAGCAATAGTAAATGCGCCAGCCTCTTTCATTTCAAACAGACCTTTCGCACCATCATCGCCCATGCCTGTCATAATAACACCAAGAGAATTTGCACCAGCATACTTTGCCGTACTCCTGAAAAGAACATCAACTGAAGGTCGATGTCGGTTAACTAAAGGTCCTTCAATTACCTCAACATAATATTTTGCTCCGCTTCGTTTCAACATCATATGGTAGTTACCTGGTGCAATTAAAGCTTGACCTCGCAATACGCTATCCCCATTCTGAGCTTCCTTAACTGATATTTTACAAATATCGTTCAATCTATTGGCAAACGAAGTAGTAAATTTCTCGGGCATATGTTGAACTATAACAATACCAGGACAATCTAACGGCATCGATTTTAAAAAATCTGCAATTGCTTCAGTTCCACCGGTTGATGCTCCCACAGCAATAACTTTATCCGTGGTTGTTAATGAACCTACAGGTGTTTTTGTCATTGGAATAACGGCATCGGCGGACAACTTGGGTTCAACAGTAGGAATTTCGACCATTTTTCGTCGTGTAATCTTTGAACCAGCTGCGGCTCTAATAGCATCACAGATTCTGATTTTGGATTCCTCTATGAACTTTTTTGTGTTTAGCTGTGGTTTTGTAATTATATCAACAGCACCGTATTCAAGGGCACGAATACCCATTTCTGTGGCTTTATCGGTCAAACTTGAAATTACTATTACAGGGATTGGATGCTGCGACATTATCTTACGCAGGAAAGTTAAACCATCCATTCGGGGCATTTCTACATCTAGTGTAATTACATCGGGAACTTCCTCGGCAATCTTCCGAGCAGCAAAGTAAGGATCGGCAGCTGTTCCCATAACTTCAAGCAATGGATCCGACGAAATTATTTGCGAAAGGGTTTGACGTACCAGTGCAGAATCATCAACTATTAAAACCTTAATTTTCCCTGCCATATCAAATGATTTACTTTGATTGAATAAGTTGCTTTTGTATGTATTTTTGGCGAACCTCTCCAGTATGAGTAACAAACTCAATTTTACGGCCTAGTTTTCCACCCACACTCTTTGCCACAATGGGAATTTTATGTTCGCCAAGTAGTTCAAGCGCAATTTTGATATTCCTATCTCCAATTTGAAAATTTGCGATGTTTGTTTCAATCACTTCACCCCCACCAAAAACCTTTGCCTGAAGATCTGACTTTGAAGAACCGAGCGCAATCATCCGCTCAATTAACCGCTCAATGGCAATATTTCCATACTTAGGACTAGCTAGACCTTGACCGTTCCATAGCGGCAACATATAGTGGTTTATTCCTCCACGCTTCGTTTTGGGATCGAACAAACAAACAGCAACACACGACCCCAGTATGGTGTTAACAACGTGGGGATCCTTATCAGCAAAAAGTGCTGCAGGGTATAAATAGTGTTGCTTTAACTCTTCCATTAATGTTGGTTAAAAAACCTCCGAATCCGAGTCGAAAAACATCTCATTTGCATCGGATGCAAAACCTTCTATAGGTTCCTCGGATTCTGGTATATTTATTGTAAAACAAGCGCCTTTTCCCAACTCACTCTCAATATCGATATGGCCATTGAGCATATCAATAATGGCCTTATTTATTGATAAACCAAGTCCGTGGCCTCGGTTCAAGGAGTTTATGCCAGAATCAACCCTCTTAAACCTGTCGAATATGATTTTCTGATTTTCCCTGGATATCCCAATTCCATGGTCGCGAACTTTAATAGAAAGTATGCTATCCTTTATTTTTGCATCAATCTCAATAACACCACCCTCAAAGCTGAAATTTATAGCATTGCTTAAAAGGTTCGCAATTATTAGTTTAAGTTTTTCGGGGTCTGTTTTAAATGTGCTATCCTGATTATGGGCTGACTCGTCATTCAAATTGAATTTAATGTTCATTTTCTTCTTTCTCAACTCGAACTTAAATGACTCTACAACACTCTCTAGCAAGTTCCTTACATCTACCCTTAATATCTCAGGATATATATCACCTGCCTCAATTTTTGCGGCCACAAAAATATTCCGTAGTTGAAAATCGAGATTAAAAGCCTCGGAATGAATAAGGGCAACCATCGAAATAACCTTCTTCCAGTTTTCCTTATCAACCGAGAGTATTGCTTTGGAAAGACCTATAATAGAGGTAAACGGATTAATAATTTCATTGGTTATATTTGAAATAAAGTGAGTTTTTAAAGCTTCGGACTCCTCTAGCTTTTTATTTACCACTTTAAGTTCATTGTTTAACTCCTTAAGCTCCTTTAACGCTTTCTTGTTCTGCTCAAATCTTCGCTTAAGTTCTTGTATGAGTTCATCGTCGGTTAGATGTTCGGACATAATGCCATGGTTTAAGTTGATAAATCCTATAAGCGAATGTAAATTGTCGGTTTAATCTGCTTCAATGGTAATTTCATGTTAAGAATAGATTCGGAATGTCCCAAGATTAAATACCCCTCAGGCTTTAACTTTGTACAAAGTTTATTGATAACCTGCTCCTGAGTCTCCCTATCGAAATAGATTAAAACATTACGACAAAAGATAACATCAAAGGTTTCTGAGATAGAGTAATGGTCGTCCATAAAGTTAAGCCTGCCAAAGCGCACTTTATTTCGAATATTGGGTGCCATTTTTACGGTTGGATTTGTCCTGTCCTTACTCTTAAGCATGTACTTTTTCTTCAGTGTCATGGGAACAATCTCCACCCTGTCCTCCTTATAAACAGCGTTCATGGCGGCTTGCAATATACGGGTCGACAAATCTGTAGCCCATATTCCAAAGTCGAAACCCGGATTTTTCTCAGCAAATTCGGAAAGTACAATTGAAAGTGTGTAGGGCTCCTCACCACTTGAGCATCCTGCACTCCAAACCTTAAATTGCTTGCCCTTGCTCGATTGATAAAAATCGGGCAGTACTTTTTCAGTTAAGAAATCGAAGTGAGTTGGCTCCCTAAAAAAATCCGTTTTGTTAGTGCTAACAACATCAAGCATATGAATTATCTCTCCATCAGCACCTTCCCTGCTAAACAGGTAATCGCAGTACTCCTTGAAAGTATGTAAATTCAAGTCGCGAAGTCGCTTTTGCAGCCTACACTGCAGCATAACCTTTTTAACTTCAGGAAGCCTTATACCACTTTCCTTGTAAATAAATGAGCTTAATTTTTTGAACTCCTCTTCGCTTAACTGCACCCTATAAAAATCGCTCAAATCTGCGCCTGCCATATATGGCTTTGGTTTATTATGAGTTAATCAATCTTTTCAACATTTACATTATCGGCATTAATCTCCGTATTAACTCTTAAGTTAGTTATTTCGTCAATGGAGAATACTGCATCCATGTTTAATATAATGATGAATTTCTCATCAATTTTAGCCATTCCAATAATAAATTCCGATTTATAGCGGCTACCCAAAGTTGGTAATGGCATGATTTGGTTGTTGTCAATTTCAAGCACAGCCTGAACAGAATCAACAATTGCCCCAACATGCACAGAGTCGCCATCCAAGTCAATATCCAAAACAATTATACAGGTATTGGTAGTATACTCAGCCTCGGGCATTCCGAACTTAATTCGCGCGTCAATTACTGGAAGAACAGCACCTCTAAGGTTAATAACACCCTTCAGATAATCTGGAGCCTTTGGCACTGTGGTTATTTTAGTCATTTCTAAAATATTAAGCACCTTTCCAACATGAGCTGCAAACTCTTCGTCACCTAATTTAAAGGTTAGATACGAGTTTATTTTTGAAGTTTTTTCCTGTTCCATATTCATTACCTCCTGATAATAATATCTTTATTTTACGTTGATTACTTGAATTTTTGCAAAATCCTTAATTATTTTATTGGTATCCATCACCAATGCAACGGTCCCGTCGCCTAGTATAGTTGCACCCGAGAAAATATCGTGGGTTTTATAATGTTTCCCAAGTGGTTTAAGTACAGCTTGGTACTCACCAATAACAAAATCAACCACCATACCCACACTATTGTCTTCAAAGTTTACCACAACAACCTGCTCTAGTTCCTCGTCGCTAGCACTAAGGTTGAATTCTTTACGAAGACTGAAAAAAGGAATCTGCTTGCCATCTAACGTTATAAGGTTGTTAAACGAGGTATAGATTTTGCTTTTCTCAACAGCATATATCTTATCGATAGCTGCCAACGGTATAACGTAAGCTGATTTATTGATACTAACAAGCAACCCATCAATTATCGACAAAGTAAGCGGAAGTTTAATGGTTATTGTTGTTCCTTCTCCAACTTCAGAATCAACTTCTACCTCTCCCCTTATTTCAGAAATTTTCTTTTTTACCACATCCATTCCTACTCCTCTGCCCGAGACATCAGTAACTTTCTTTGCCGTGGAAAAACCAGGTAGAAAAATCAAATCTAGGATCTCTTTTTTGCTGAGTTTTCGTTCTGCAGTTATAATTCCCTTTTGAATGGCCTTTTCACGAATAATTTCGGTATCGATACCTGCACCATCATCGGAAATCTGAATTATCACATTCGCTCCGGAATAAAATGCTTTAAGTTGGATTTTCCCCTTGGATGATTTCCCTTGGGCAAGTCTTATTGCTGATTCTTCTATTCCATGATCTAAACTATTACGGATAATGTGCATTAAGGGATCCGAAAGATTCTCAATAATAGTTTTATCTAACTCGGTTTCGGCACCTTCGGTAATAAATTCAACATCTTTTTTCAGCTCTTGCGATAAGTCTCTTACCAAGCGTTGGAATCGCCCAAAAAGATTCTCAATTGGAATAAGAACGATACTAAAGGCTATATCGCGCAATTGTCGAGATAATTTTTGAACATTTTCAACAATTGGAGCTAAGCCAGGCACACTATTTTCCTCGGCAAACAAACTTAATCGGGCTTGTGTAGTTACAAGTTCTGAAACCAAGTTCATTAATCCATCTAGCTTATCAGACGAAACACGAATACTCGCTGTTGATTTATCCTTATATCCTATTCGCTCACGCTTAACGACTTCAGACTTACTCTTGTTATGTCTAGCAATTGATTGATTCGCCAATCGTTGAACAGTTACGAAGCCAATATCTTTTTGGACATTGGCCAGTTGGGTTATCTCCTCTACAAATTTCTCGTCGGCTAGAAGGTTAATATCAGCAACTTTTTGAATCTCTAACTTCGAATCCGACTCTACGAAAATAAATACATCGTTAATACTGTTCACCTCATTTTCAGTAGCAATAATTGCCTCCCAGTATACATAACATTGTTCTGGGTTTATTTGATCGTAAAGAGGTACCCTGTTAAAATGAGCAAAAACCTTTGCTTTCCCTAAAGAGGTCAACTCATCCAATAGGTATAACGGATTTGTTCCATTTTTAAATATGTCTTTTCTGGGCTCAAAAAAAACATAATATGAGTGTATTACTTCTTCTGACTTGTTTTCGTTGATTTGAACACGCTGCTTCTCCTCCATTGGTTTATCTGGATTAATAAGCTGGTTTATTTTAGCTATTAATCCATTATGAGTTGTTAAAAAGTCCGGATCATCATAGTTTTCTTCATCTAGCATGGCTTTCAGATGGTCAACAGACGAAAGAGTAACGTTTAAGACCTGAGGAGTAAGTTTCAGCTGGTTGTTTCGAATTAAATCGTAAACTGTTTCCAGATTATGGGTAAATTTATCGATAAGATCGAAACCAAACATACTACTGTTTCCCTTAAGAGTGTGCATCACCCTAAACACCTGCTGAATTTGAGTTGGATCATCAGGATTTTTCTCCAATTCGAGCAGAGTCACTTCAAGCTTATCTATAAGCTCCGAAGCTTCCTCAATAAATTTCTTCTTGAAACTATCCATTATCTTATCACTTTATTGATTGCTGCAATAAGTTTTGCGGGAACAAATGGTTTAATAATCCATCCGGTTGCTCCGGCATCTTTAGCCTCCATTTTCTTGGCAGTTTGCGATTCTGTTGTCAGAAACAAAATTGGGATCCGTTCGTAATTGGTGTTTTTACGTACATTTTTTATCAGTTCAATCCCATCCATTTCGGGCATATGTAAGTCGGTTATAATCAAATCTATAACTTGTCCGTTCAAGAATTTAAGTGCATCCTTGCCATCAACACCAATTAAAACCTTGTAGCCTTCATTTTCGAGAGTAAAACTGACAACCTCACGAATACTTTCTGAATCGTCAACAATAAGTATTGTTTTTGCCATACCTTAAAGTATTATAATGATTTAAAATTTCAATTTTATGCCTGAATTTTGTAAAAGTTTTTGCTGTTCGGGCAATAAGTCGAATTCGACATCAACCTGATTGTTGCTTTTCAATGAAGTCCAAGCAAACGATTGAATTAACTGGATAAATCCCAAATCGATATTTCCAGCATCTTTTACAGTAATTTTAATATTGCTGCTTTTGTTCATGTAGGTTAATAGTTCGTCCTTAATACTTTTTATATTATTAAGGCTTAAATCGCCACTTAGAAGCAATCTAGAACCATCGCTACCCTTGCTAGCAATAATCTGATAGTTTTTTTCTTTAGTTTTGCTCATGGTTTATGTTAAAATAGTTCAACATCATCATCTTGATTTTGCTCTGAATCGATATTTTGATTTTCAGGATTTTCGCCACCCTCAATAATCGATTCATGAATCTTATGCTCACTTTCCATAGTATAGAGGCTTTTTAAGAATTCCATATCCTCCGCCTCATCCTTTTTATTTTCCCGACCTTTTATTTCCTGAAATACTTCGTTTAACATTTTAATAATTTCAATTATCCGAACCTCAAAAAACTCATAATACTTAATTCGTTTAATTGAGCCTGCAACAACTGTGTCCATTTCCTTACTTATCTTAAAATTATCGTGCAATAGTTTATAAATATCCTCATCTTGTTTCTTTAGTTTGTCCAGAACAGAGGATATTCTATCGGCAATTCCCGTTTGATTTAATATTTCGGCGTGCTTTTCTGTTAAATTATTACAAATACTCCCTAAACTACTATTAACCTCATGCAATCGTTGTGAGATTGTTTGAATCTGATTGGATGTTTTTTCGACATCTTGACCAACTTCCCTAAGTTGATCAACAATATTGCCTTTAGGATAAGCATGCTTAAGCTTATCGATATTCTCTAAGGGTACAAAAGCTATTTCTTCGTCAATGCTAGACGACTCAGCCTTCACTACAGAGTTTAGGGTTTTACTTACACTCTCAATAACATTGGTAAGCTCTGCTAGTAATGTTTTTTCAATTACAGGAACTCCACTCAACGGAACTAAAATACTATCCAATTTTTGGCTTAAATCTGATAAGTGAATATCCTCCTGATTGAATTGCGATTGGGTTAAATCTTTACACAAGTTTGATATGTTAGACATATCATCGCTAATTGCTCTGAATTTCTCTGTTATAAGTTCTATAGCCCTCTGATACTCTTTATTGGCACGAACCAACAATGCGGCTTGAATATTTGCTAAATCCCTGATCTTCGATAAGTAATCGAGATGTTGACTCTCGTTATTAATATCAAAATCTGAAAGGTTTTGAAGCAATGTCCTATGGGAAGTTTGAACATGCTCAATTTTTTGTCGAATAATGTCGTGATACTGCAGATTGGTAATTATATTAGCAATACTCTCCGAAATTTGCTCGGTTAATGCTTTCAGGGATGGCAGACGCCTACTAACCTCTTGCTGCTTGTCGGCAAAAAGGACTATCGCAGTATGAACCTGATCGAGAATTAGGTTAATTTGCTGATTTAACTGCGAGTAGTATTTATCTAACCTTGATATACTGCTATCAATCGTTAATTGCAATTTCTCAAGGCTCTTATCGTTGTGATATTCTCTAAGTTTCTGCTGGTTTATATGCTTATTATATTTACCAGTGAGCTCTTCAATTGCAGGGGATGATTGCTCCAAGGTTTCTGTACCTGTAATTTTCAGATTTGCAAGCAAAAATTTTAGCGTTAGCAGGTTTTGGTTTAAATTCTTAACCTGCAAATGAAGGTTGCTCGACATTTCGAGCATTTCTTTAATTAGGGTTATACCCTCACCAGAAGTGCTTAAGAAAGGGCTGTATGTTTTTCGAAGAATTTTGTATAAAACCTCCAGCTCATCCATCATAACTTTAGTGTCGCTCTCAGAAAGTATTTCGAATATAACTGAGGCATTTTTGGATATAGATGAGGATGAGCGAAATAATTCTTTAAAATCGGTGTTCAATCCTAAAAAATCATCGGATGAGCATTGAAGTAGTTCAATGATCTTTGTATCAATTTGAGTAAACTTGTCGGTAATGTTTTTTAAGTCTCGTGTCATTCGCATCCCATATTAATTGAATTTCTAATACTTATTCGTCAACATCTGCCCTACCCTTTGTATAAATTTAGATATTTCAATTGGTTTTGTGTAGTAATCTAGAGCCCCTAGCTTACTACAAGCCTCCTTGTATTCAGCAGAATTAACAGCAGAAACCACAATTACTGGAATATCCACTGTGCTTTCATTTGATTTAAACTGCTTAAGACATTCTATTCCGCTAACCTGCGGCATAAGTAAATCAAGTAGTATTAACTTTGGTTTTCGTCGCTGGATTATACTGTAAGCTTCTGCAGCGTTTGAGGCGGATTGTACGTTAAAGCCTTCCTCCTGAAGCAATGCTTCCATCAAAACTTGGTTAGTAGTAGAATCGTCAATTATTAAAATATAATCATCTTCCTTTGTCATAATACCTAATACTTGAAATCAGTTCAAAATTAAGAGGATTGTATTCTTATTTATACAAATAAAGTATGAGTTTGATTCTTATATTTAAATGATTTAAATCATCAAAATTATACTATAAGGCTTGTTATTTAAAAAAATATACCTAAATTTAAGTATGAACAATACGATTCAAGTAACTCATTTTTAAGCATTATGCTTACTAAAACCGACACCATTTTCGATTCTTTGTTTGCAAAGTGCACCCTGCCAATCAATATTCTATTGAGCGACAGGGAGAAGGATTTCATAATGGATAATATAAATGTAGTTGAGTATAATCGAAAGGATATTATATTAAAGCAAAATTCAAGAACATCACACATTTTATATCTATCCACGGGTTTAGTAAAAGTCGCCAGGGAACTTCGAAAAGGGAAAAACCTAATTTTCAAGATTGATAGTTCAGGAAATTTCATTGGACTAACCTCAATACTTGGAGGAGAATCTTACGAATTTACCGTTTCTGCAATTGAACCTTGTACCGCAATTTATATTGATGTAAACGTATTCAATACAATTCTTGAAAAAAATGGTCGTTTTGGACTAGAAATATCACGTCAAATAAGTAAGAATACAATTTTTAACGTCAACCGTTTATCGGGACTTCTGTATAAACAACTTCCAGGGAGAGTTGCTGATCTTATAATTTACTTCTCAGAGTCGATTTACCATAATCCTACCTTTAAATTTCCTCTAACCCGGCAAGAACTTGCGGAACTATGCGGAACGACAAAAGAGAGTTTAATTAGAACCCTTTCGGAGTTCAACCACGATAGAATTATTGAAATGGATAGACATAACATCAAAATAATAAGCAACGATATCCTTAAAACCTTAAGCAGACTTGGATAATTATCAAACTAAACACTTATGCACAAAATTCTTATTGTTGACGACATTTTTGTAAACAGACTCTTACTCAAAGAGGTTGTAAAAAATATTTGCAGCCAATGCTTCGAGGCTCAAAACGGGAAAGAGGCTATAGATATTATTCAGCGGGAAAAAGTTGATTTAGTTTTTATGGACATTGAAATGCCCGTGATGAATGGACTAGAGACCACCAAGTTTATTCGAGAGAAACTCCCATCGCCCTTACGGTTCATCCCCGTAATTGCTCTTACGGCGCATAATCCAGCAAACTTTTTCGAGGATTTTCACGATGCCGGTTTCGATTTTTTAATGACAAAACCATACTCCATAGATAAAATTACAAAAGCCATTCATGAGGTTTGCCCAAACAAGGCTTAGTGTTTTACCATTATAATAATTAAAGGGGTGTCAATAAAATCTAGACACCCTTATTTATTTTCCCAATTTTGTTGCTTCTAAGCTTAATTTAAGTAACCGTTTAGTAATTATCGTCCAATTGATATTATTTTTGAAGTAAATTTCGTTAACAATTATAGCGATGGATAGTAAAGACCTTGCCCATATAATTGAGAATCATACGCGAATAATTCTCCCCGACTTTGGTGCATTCCTTTTAAAGGATAGCGGCAATAGCACGTTTAAACCCGAAAATATTACTTTTAGCCCGTTCCTCAAGTACAACGATAATGTGCTGGAAGAATACTACGCAAAGTACAAGGAAATAACTAAGGATGAAGCCATAAAGCAGATAAAAGTCTTTATTGAAAACCTAAAGGAAACGATTAAAAGCCAAGGTTATTTTGATATCCCTGCAATCGGGCGATTAATGCGCGATAGCCGTGGAGCAATTATTTTTTCAGCATCAGGGAAAACTATCCCTACAACCGACACAAGTAAACCTATTGCGAATAAGCCTCAAAAAAAATCGAAAAAGGTTTCTGAGGAAAAATCTATTGCTGATGTAAATGAGCAACCTGAAAGTAAACAAGAACCTAGTCAGGAAGATATTGTATTAGATATTGACAACCAAGTCCCAATTAACGATGAGTACTTAGAGAGTCAAACCTTTGAAGAACAAGCATTAATCAATGAAAGTATTATTGAGATTGAGGAGGAATTAAAAGAACCTGCTACTGAGCAAAACCAACCTGTGTCGTCATCCGACACTAAATCTGAAAACTCAAATAATCAAGAAGATAATAAAGATATGGCAAAGACCAAGAAGAAATCAAAACTAGTACTTATACTTATATATTTGGGAATATCGCTTGTTGCCATTCTTATATTTGCCTTTATCATTAGAGAAATGGCATTTAACAATGAGATTAGGGAAAGCAACAGACCAAGCAACGTTGTTAAAGAAAAGATTGAAAAAACTGAAACTGTAGTTCCAGAAAAAGAAACCCCAAAGGATGAAATTGACAAAGCTTTCGATGAAATGACTACGGATGATGCATCAGAGAGCACAGAGAGTAACATTGAAACTCAGATTGAAAAATCGGTTATTGAGAATGCTTCAATCAAACAACCTGCAACAGAACAATTCCACCTAATTGCAGGCAGCTTTAAGGATAAACTGAATGCGGAAAAATACTCCAAAGAACTAAATTCGGCAGGATATAAATCGGAGGTGCTAGCGCTTCCTAATGGCAAAAACTATGTTACGGTGGGCTCATTCCCTACAAAGGAAAAAGCAAATCAGGAAAAAAGCAAGTTAACCCAAAAATTCCCGAGCATTTGGATTTTAAAGCAGTAATGAGTCCCAAGGAGCATATAAACGTATACCCCAGCATTGGGAAGGTATCGTACAAACGCAATCTTAGAGCTAAAAGGCTTAGTATACGCATTAAAAATACAGGCGAGGTAAAAGTTACAATTCCAAGTGTGCTCTCATTCAATGCCGCCGAAAACTTTGTGCTTTCCAAGGCAAGTTGGATTGTTGCGAAACTGCATGAAATTGAGACCCAAAAACAACCAATTATACATAACGGATTCAATACTCGTTATCATTCATTACGATTTATATCGGGAGACCTCAATAACATAAAAATCAACTACAATAAGCCTTATATTGACATTATCTACCCTGAATCCATTGACATTGGACATAAAAGTTCTCAAACTGCTGCAAAAAAGGCCATAGAGTTAGCCTACAGAATTGAAGCCAAAGAAATCTTGCCACAAAGACTTGATACCATGGCTACTTTAAAAGGTTTTAAATACAATAAACTAACCATACGTAGTTCGGTAACTCGTTGGGGTAGTTGTTCATCAAAAAACAATATTAGTCTAAGTCTTCATCTTATGAAACTTCCCGATGAGTTAGTTGACTATATTCTGCTTCACGAACTTTGCCATACAGTACAAAAAAATCATGGGCCAAAATTCTGGGAACTGCTCAATAGGGTTACAGACGGAAGAGCCAAACAACTTGCGAAGGAAGTTAAAAAGTATAGCACACGAATTTAGTATGCGCATAACAATACTACTATTCATATTACTAAATGTTAACAACCTCTTTGCGCAAAACATAATTGCGGAGCAACTTTCGAATGCTGCGCTTGAGCTTACACAACGAAAAGTAGAATACAATCCTGCCTATATCCGAATTGCTTATCCAAATGGCGATGTTCCTGCAAACAAAGGTGTTTGCACCGATGTAATTATTAGAGCATACCGTAAACTCGGTATAGACCTTCAGAAAGAGGTTCACGAAGATATGGCCAAAAACTTTCATTTATACCCAAAAAACTGGGGCCTCAAGAAACCCGATACCAACATTGACCACCGCCGTGTTCCCAACCTAATGGTTTACTTTAAACGCTTTGGATTGGTTAAACCTTTAACCCAAGATCCAAACGACTATAAACCAGGCGATATTGTTTGCTGGAATCTTGGAGGTGGAATAACCCATATTGGAATAGTTGTAAATAAAAAATCGGCAGATGGGAAGCGCTATCTGATAGTTCACAACATTGGAGCGGGACAAGTTCTAGAAGATTGCCTATTCAACTTTAAAGTTATTGGACATTATTTTTATTCTAAGTGATTAGTTAACTTAAATCACCAAAAAATATTTCCAAAGAGAAATCAGATAACCTATTTTTGTTAATATCCTAAATGAGAACATCTATAAAATGAAAGAAAACATTGTAATAGGGCTTGTACAAAACATTGCTGTCCTTTTAACTTTTGCTATGATTTATGAAAATTTCTGGCTGAAAAAGGAGGATAGCAGTAAAATCTACATAAAAATTCTCACTGGTTTTTTCCTCGGCATTATAGGTATAGTAATAATGTATACACCTTGGACGCTTATCCCAGGGCTTGTTTTCGATACTCGCTCAATAATGTTAGCGATATCGGGTCTTTTTTTTGGCACCATTCCTACGCTTATTGCAATAATTGTAACATCTATTATGCGAATAATAATTGGAGGACCTGGTGCAATTATGGGAATAGCTGTAATAATTTCCTCAGGATTAATAGGCTTACTATGGAGGCGATTTCGATCGAAATGGAAAGAGAATAATAATTATATTGAATTAACCTTGCTAGGGTTAACTGTTCATGTTGTAATGCTTGCATGCACGCTGTTTCTACCTTCCGATAGAATAATTCCTACCATAAAAACCATTATTCTTCCAATTTTTTTTATTTATACTCCAGGAACAATCCTGTTAGGTATGCTGCTGGCTCGACAGTCGAACAATTACCAAAATAGGATAGCAAAAGAAAAACTTTATGAAACAGAGCGAAATCTGACACAAATACTAAAAAGTAGCAATATTGTATCTATTATTCTTGACACAAAGGGAAGGTTAACGTTCTGTAATCAATATTTGCTTGATTTAACAGGGTATACAAGGGATGAAGTTCTGAATCAAAATTGGTTTGATAAATTTATCAAATCTGACAATGTTGCGGAACTTAAAGAGATTTTTTTAAAAAATTCAGAGGAAAATCTTAAGGAGCAAAATGAAAATAGTATAATAGATAAGAATGGAAAAGATTATACTATATCGTGGCATAATGCCCGACTAGTAAATGCAAAAAATCAATTTATTGGATTCACTTGTATTGGTGTTAACATAACAGACCAAAGAAAGTACGAACAGGAACTTAAAGACCAAATATTAAAGTTCTCTGAGTTAAGTGGTAATTATTTAATTCAAAACAAAGAACTCGAGAAAGCTAAAGCAAAAGCCGAAGAGAGTGACAAGTTGAAGTCTGCTTTCCTTGCTAATTTATCTCACGAAATTAGAACGCCGATGAACGCTATAATGGGTTTCACCGAATTGCTTTCGAATCCATCATTAAATCCAGATAAAAAAGATCTCTACATCAATATTGTTCGAAATAGTGGGAATCATTTACTCACAATCATAAACGATATTATAGAGATTTCGAAGATTGAGGCGAGGCAGGTTGAACAAAAAAAGCAAGATATCGATATTGATACTTTTCTTGACGAACTATATAATACCATCAAGGTTACTATCCCTTCTAATAAAAATATTGAACTTAAACTAACTAAGACCTATTCATTAAAAAACACAATTATTAGTATTGATGATGTAAAACTTAGGCAAATTCTTATCAATCTGTTAAACAACGCCATAAAATTCACCGAAAAAGGAACAATAAAGTTTGGTTATATTATAACATCGAGTGACAAAATTGATTTTTTTGTAGAAGATACAGGAATTGGTATTGATGAGAAATACCATTCAATAATTTTTGACAGATTTAGACAAGTTGATAACGATATTTCAAAATCGCAGGGAGGCTCAGGTTTAGGTTTGGCTATTTCAAAAGCCTATATTGAGTTAATGGGTGGAAAAATTCAGGTTAACTCAGAAATTGGTAAAGGCACCAATTTTTCATTTACAATTCCTCTTGTCGAAGGCAATATGAATTTCAAGCCTGCTTCAGCTAATAACAGTATAAAAGATGAAATTATTTCAGAAAATAACGGTTACATATTGGTAGCAGAGGATGATGAGATTAACTTCTTTTACTTAAAAGAGGTTCTTTCATTTTATGAC
>WBUV01000448.1 GCA_008933525.1 Bacteroidales bacterium
GTCCAACATTAACTGTGGTAATGCTGAGTTTATCGGCATCGGGGTGTTTTTCGCAGGTAAGAACCTCTCCTACCACAACACCTTCGAGCCCGCCTTTAATGGTTTCGATCTTCTCTAAACCTTCAACCTCAAGGCCAATGGATGTAAGTATTTTAGCAATTTCTTCGGGAGTTAAATCAACATCGATATACTGCTTTAGCCAGCTCTGTGAAATCTTCATCGGTAAAAACTTTATATTTAATAGATTCTTATAAACTTTAACAAGTGAGCAAAAGTAAAGAATATTTGGCAATATGACAATTAGGCCATGAGACAATTTGTGAGTTAGAAAATGAGAGAATGAGAGAATAGATCAATGAGTTAATTTGAGCGTGAGAGAATTAGTCAATAAACGAATGAGCAAATTTGAAAATTTCCCAAAAGATAATATCGCAAATTAATCGAACCAACTCACCCCTAACCCCTCTCTTCCTGAACGGGAGAGAGAGGAACAAGACTCCTACACTTTTTACGTATCTTATATCAACTTAATAACTCAATATCCAATTAACCACTAACCTAATCCTAAGAAAATTTTTCTATCAAAAGGTATCACGTAAGAAAAAAACATTACTTTTGCGATGTTAAATCAACCAATTTTATGATTAACAATTCAGCCATTTGCATAAAGACCAACAACTTCGTACTCAATATGGGTATGAAGCAAATGTCTATGTGCAAGAAACGCTCGTCGTTGCAGGCTGATAGTATAGTACCATAGTGTAAACACGTGAACTAGATACCAAACCAAGGCCTGCAGGAAACTGCGGGCCTTTTTTGTTTAACAATTTAATACAAAAAATTAAAATGAAAGTCTTAAAATTTGGAGGCACTTCGGTAGGAAGCGCTGAGCGAATCAGGAGCATTGCAAACTTGCTCCCCAACAACGAACCCTGTGTTGTTGTGCTTTCAGCAATGGCTGGAACAACCAATTCATTAATCGACATTACCAACGATGCAACCGGGGGTAAGATGCTTATGGCCATTGAAAAGACTAAAAAACTTGAGGATAAATATATATCAACTATCGAAAAACTATACGAAACTAAAACATACCGAAACAGAGGCGAAGAATTTGTAAGTGAAATATTCCAGCAAATAATCAGGAAGTTTATTGATGGCTTTACCGATAGTAATTCCCGCGAAATTGTTGCTTTTGGTGAAATACTATCAACAGGACTATTCCATATGTACTTAACCGAACTTGGCAAGAAATCGGCCTATATATCGGCTTTGCGCTTTATGAGAACCGACAAGGACAAAGAACCTGACTACTTCTATATTGAGGAGAGTATTGATAGAGCAATATCAACTAATCCTTTTGCTCAGGTATACGTAACTGAAGGGTTTATATGTAGAAATTCAATTGGCGAAATTGATAATCTTGGCAGAGGGGGAAGCGACTATACTGCCGCAATTATTGGTAATGCAGCAAATGCATCGGAGGTGCAAATATGGACTGATATTGATGGTTTGCACAATAACGACCCTCGATTTGTTGAGAACACAACACCTTTAAGATCGCTATCGTACGATGAGGCTGCAGAGCTGGCCTACTTTGGTGCAAAAATATTGCACCCTGCAACCATTCAACCTTGCCGTGTAAAAGGAATTCCTGTGCTATTGAAGAACACCTTGCAACCCGAGGATGAAGGAACACTAATTACTGCATTCCACAACCCGCAAGGGGTTAAGGCTATTGCCGCAAAGGATAGCATCACAGCAATTAATATCCGCTCATCCAGAATGCTGCTTGCTTACGGTTTTCTGAATAAAGTTTTTGAAATATTTAATCATCACAAAACGGCGGTTGATATGATTACAACATCGGAGGTGGCCATTTCGCTAACAATTGACAATACCGAAAACCTTACAGCAATTACAAAACAACTTTCGGCCTTTTCGAGTGTTGATGTGGAGCAAAATCAAACAATCATTTGTATAGTTGGCGATTTTGTAGCCAACAGAAATGGTTATGCCGCGCTGGTTTTTGGTGCACTAAAGGAAATACCTATCCGAATGATATCGTACGGTGGAAGCAATAACAATATATCTGTTCTAATCGACTCACAGAATAAGGTTAAAGCGCTTCAAGCGCTTCAAGGTATTGTAGATAACTCCAAGGTGATTAACTTGGAATTAGTTGCCCAAACCATTAATTGTTAAAGCGATGCAAACTCCATACTATCAATACAATATCGACTTGTTGCGACAAACACTAAGTATTGCTCGGCAAGAATCGCAACTGAATGGTTTCTACGTCCATTATGCACTAAAAGCAAATTCCAATCCAACCATTCTGCGAATTATTGCAGAATATGGATTTGGAGCAGATTGTGTTAGCGGTAACGAGGTTAGAACTGCACTAGAAAATGGTTTTGAGGCAAATAAGGTTGTGTTTGCTGGAGTTGGAAAAACCGACGATGAAATTGAATACGCAGTCGACAACGATATTTTATGCCTACACTGCGAATCGATTCAGGAACTTGAAGTGATAGATAGAATTGCTGCCGCGAAGAACAAACCTGTAGCAGTGGCTCTCAGAATAAACCCTAATGTTGATGCCTTAACCCACAAACATATAACAACAGGAACAAGCATTAATAAATTCGGTTTAACTGTTAGTGAGGCAAAATTGGCAATTCAAATTATTCCTAGGTTACAGCACATCAAACTAATTGGCCTGCATTTCCATATTGGGTCTCAAATTACCAAGATGAGTGTTTTCAGGAATCTTGCCCGCAGGGCAAAGGAGATTGAACGAGAACTTAATCCTAATGGCGAGTTCCCTTACCTTAACCTTGGTGGCGGATTGGGAATTGACTATGAGAATCCGAATGAGAATCCTATCCCTGACTTCAAAAATTACTTTTCGACTATCAATAGT
>WBUV01000449.1 GCA_008933525.1 Bacteroidales bacterium
GTTATTGGAAATTCTGCATATGCAGGTGGAAAATTCCTTAAAAATCCAGAGAATGATGCAAATCTAATGATTAAGGCATTACAAAATCTAGGTTTCGAAGTAATTAGCCGAACAAACGCCGATAAAAAAAATATGGAAAGGGCTATACGGGAGTTTAGTGAGAAATTACCCAACTACAACGTTGCATTATTCTATTATGCAGGGCATGGTGTTCAGGTAGATGGTATGAACTACCTTATACCAACCGATGCAGAACTGAATAAAAAGGAGGATTGTAAATGGGAAGCGGTTTCTGTTAACTTTATTGTTGAAGAATTTGAGAAGTACCCAAATAATACAAACATTGTAATACTCGATGCATGCCGTAACGACCCATTTAAATCGTGGTCGCGCGGCGGAGAAAGAGGCTTTAAAGCCATTGTACCAACAAGCGGAACTATTATTGCCTTTGCAACATCAGAAGGAGCAACAGCCTCAGATGGAACAGGTCAAAATGGACTTTTTACTCAAGAGTTAGTAAAACAAATGCAGGTAGAACAACCTATTGAGAGTGTTTTCAAAAAAACAAGAGTTGAAGTTGAAAAGCATAGCAATGGCTCACAAAGTCCTCAAGAATGGTCGAAACTTAAAGGCGATTTTTGGTTTAAAAAATAAAAGCCGTATAAACTACGGCTTTTTTACTTGAGTATATTCTGACTACCAAGAAACTATAAATGTGGTTGAATCTCCTCCCTTAGTTCTTACTGGCTGCGATTCATCAATGTTTACTTTAACCCCTATTGATGTTGAAGGTTTAAACCTACGAGCCATTGCTGTTATAATCCCTTTATCAAACTCATCGGGGTAAGGATTATTGCAAATAATCTTTGCATTTTTTTCATCTATTTTTTGAAACTTATAATTGCCAATATCACCGTTACGATGATTCATATGGTAGGCTATATCTATTGCTGATAAAGCCTTAAATATATCATCAATCTCCGGAGGAAACTTTGCATTCTCTGGAATCTTCTGCCCAATTGCGTTCAAGGTAGAACTTCCCACCTGTTCCGAAATTTTTTTAAAAGAATTAAGCCATGCCTGCTGTTTGTACCACATACCTGGCTGAGGATTATCAATACCATTCTCGGCAAGAATTTTCACCGCAGTAGATTTAAATGCCCCCATACCATCAATAACTGAATGAACAGTTTCACCATTAACCTCGACATTTGGCGAAGAAGCTTGGAATAGTTTCATAGTATTATAATTTTAATTAAACGTATGTTTTATTTAACATTAAAGGCAATAAAATGTTTCATGTAATTTTGCATTATTAACTAAGTTTGATAATAAAAATGAAAATCAACACTAATAACCTGTATATTTTTCGAGCGAATCAATTAGGTTTGCAGTATTAAGATTTGATAAAATGAAAAACAATTTTGAAGTACTTGAAAAAGCTTTAAGTGGCGAACTAAAATACGACACCTCTACCCTGTTGCAATACGCAACCGATGCATCAGCATACCGTGAAGTACCCTTGGCTGTTGCCCTTCCAAAAACAAAAACTGACATAGTTACTTTAATAAATTTTGCAAAGGAGAACAATCTATCGCTTATTCCTCGTGCAGCAGGCACATCGCTTGCAGGACAAGTTGTTGGAAATGGAATAGTTGTAGATATATCGAAATACTGGGGAAAAATCATTGAGATAAACACAGAAAATCATTGGGTTAAAGTTGAACCTGGCGTTATTCTGGATGAACTAAATATGGCACTTAAGACCTACGGGCTTTTCTTTGGACCCGAAACATCAACATCGAACCGATGCATGATGGCTGGAATGGTTGGCAACAACAGCTGTGGCTCCCACTCCTTGATATACGGGAGTACTCGCGACCACCTTATATCGCTAAAAATGATTCTTGACGATGGAATTGAGTATGAATTTGGCGATTTGACAAGAGCAGAATTCGAGGCTAAATGTGAACTCAATTCCAAAGAGGGCAAAATTTATAGATTTTTCATGGATGTTCTTAGTAAAGGAAACAATAGAACTGAAATTATTGAAAACTCGCCTGACCCAACTATTAAAAGACGAAACACTGGATATGCATTGGATTTATTGGTAACAGATACATTTTTTGGAAGCGATAGTCAAACATTCAACCTAAGTAAGTTAATTGCAGGCAGCGAAGGAACTTTAGGAATTATTACCGAAATAAAACTGAACTGCGTTCAACTTCCACCAAAGGAAAAGGCTGTAGTTGCAGTTCACCTTAAAGAGCGAAACCAAACATTTAAAGCAAACCTTATTGCTTTAAAATTCAATCCATCCGCTGTAGAGATGATGGACAATGTTATTCTCAACTGTACAAAAGGAAACATTGAACAGCAAAAGAATAGGTTCTTTGTGCAGGGCGACCCCGGTGCAATTTTAATTGTGGAGTTCTACAGAGAAACAAAAGAAGAGATTGAAATTGCTGCAAAAGCAATGGAGACAGAGCTTATGGCAACCGATATGGGCTACCATTTTCCAATTATTTGGGGTTTAGAAACAGGCAAGGTATGGGCTTTGCGTAAAGCTGGACTTGGTGTACTCTCCAATGTTGAGGGCGATGCTAAACCAGTTTCGTTAGTTGAAGATACGGCTGTTGCTGTAGATAAACTGCCTGAATACATGGAGGAATTTGCCCAAATAATGGCAAAGTACCACCTCGATTGCGTTTACCATGCCCATATTGGAACTGGGGAACTGCATTTAAGACCAGTTTTAAATTTAAAGGATCCTAAGGATGTTGAACTATTCCGCACAATTGGCCTTGAAGTAGCACATCTTGTAAAAAAGTACAGGGGCTCCTTGAGCGGTGAGCATGGCGATGGCCGTTTACGTGGAGAGTTTATTCCTGTTATGGTTGGCGAAAAGGTTTACAT
>WBUV01000450.1 GCA_008933525.1 Bacteroidales bacterium
GTACATAAATTCTATTAAAAGACGATCCTTAATTGCTTCACAAATTTTAGTCTCCATGTCATATATAATTTAGTTAAAATAAGTATGTTAAAGTATCACTTTTATGCCAAACGGAAAAAATGTAAAGGCATAAAAACTGTCAAAGTTATCAATATTCATGGAAGAAATATAAATTCTATTGCTTGGAATGAATTTCACTAGAGGTGATGATTCAAAATAAATACTTTTTGTTATACTAATGCCTAAAGTAATGTTAGCATTAGTAACTATTCCAAATTTATCCCTATCGGCCCAATATGCATGTGCTCCTCCAAAGCCAACTCCGACAGTCCAAAACAATCCATCATTCAGTAGATTCTACTTATAGTAACCGTTAATATTTAAAATATCGATGTTTGTTGGCATCTCATTAATAAGATCTGTTGCAGCAGATGATAAGTGCCTTGATTTTTCATAGGAAATTCCTTACTGCCAGTTTCCTTTTATCTCTTTTTGATACTCAAAAAAGGATCTAATCCCCATTGAATTGTATCCTCCATCATTAGTGCTGATTGAAAAAACAAATAGTTAGCCTTTGGCAAACTACCCTTGGTTTTGAGTATCCATTAAAGCGTAGAAGGAGTGTAAAATAAGGATGCAGAAATGATTCTCATTGTCTTATATTTAAAATAATTGCCAAGCCGTTTACCGCCTAGTAGCATTCAACTTTTTATCGTTCACATAGGCCCACACCAATCGTGAACCAATGGTTCGGTATGGTTTCCATTTATCGGAAATTTTTATCAGCCTTTCCTTAAACTGTTTACCGTCAACCTTAATATTATAGAGTTCTCTCATCCCTTGCTGTATAGCCAAATCATCCACAGGAAAAACATCTTGTCTATTAAGCGAAAAGATAAGAAGCATTTGAGCGGTCCATACCCCGACCCCTTTTATTTGGGTTAATAGTTTTATTAGTTCCTCGTCACTAAGTTTTGCCACTTGTTGTAACGATAAATCGTGATGTAAAGTAAATTCAGCAAGAGCCTTCACATACTTTGTTTTAGCCCCCGAAAGGCCAATGCCACGCAAAGTTTCATCGGGGATTGAGAGCACCAACTCTGGAGTTGGATAACTATTAGGGAATAATGTTTTAAACCGATTAAAAATTAACTGCGCAACCCTCCCCGATAGCTGTTGACCAACAATATTCTCAACCATATCGTGGTAAAAATCGGCAGAAGAATTCAACTCAGGCAGAGTGAATTTGTTCTTTAACTCTAAAATTAAGGGGTCTTTAATATGAGTCATTCCTAATAATATTTGCCTAAAGATATTAAAACGCTTTTACATCAAACCTTGTGGAGCAAACTATATTTTTGCTTAACTTTGTTACACTAAACTTAAGCAAATGGTACGAATACTTGGCAACCAAAACTCCATTCTAAATCAATTCATTGCAGAGCTCCGCGACATTAATGTACAGAACGATTTTATGCGATTCCGTCGCAACCTTGAGCGTTGCGGGGAGATTTTTGCATACGAACTCAGCAAAGAACTTAACTTTCAGAGCAACCAAGTACAAACTCCACTAGGAGTTGCAGAGATAAACTTGCCTAACGAGACAATTGTTTTGGCAACAATACTTCGTGCCGGACTACCACTGCATCAGGGGATGCTAAATTACTTCGACAAAGCCGAGAATGGCTTTATATCTGCATACCGAAAGTACAGCAATGACGGCACCTTCCGTATTCAGTTCGAGCATATATCCTGCCCCAATATCGAAGGAAAAACGTTAGTATTAATTGATCCAATGCTTGCAACAGGAGCATCGATGCTACTTGCATATAAAGCAATTTGCGAAAGAGGAACACCAGCGCATACACACATTGTTTCAGTAATCGCATCGAAAGAGGGTGTTGAGTATATGAAACGTAACCTTTCTGCAAAAAACACAACATTGTGGCTTGGTGCTGTTGACGATGAACTTACCGTTAAATCATACATTGTTCCAGGTATTGGCGATGCTGGTGATTTAGCTTACGGCGCAAAGGAGTAATTCTATCAAGTTTTTTCGTCTACTTTTTTCTGAATCAGATGTTAAACCATCTTGATTTGTTGTTGTTTTTCAGTAAATTTAATCTCTAAACAAACCCGAAATGCAAAATTTACTGATAACAGCACTAATTATGCTTAGCATCACAACCTGTAAAAGCGAGCAGAAAGACCTTCCAACCGTTAAGGAGCTTGACTTAACAAAATATGCAGGAACTTGGTACGAAATTGCTCGCTTACCAAATAGTTTCGAGAAAGACTTGGAATGTGTAACCGCAACCTACACCGTACTTCCCAACGGCAAAGTGGAAGTACTAAATAAAGGCTACACCAATGCCGATACATCAAAACTGAAAAGCATAAAAGGGGTGGCGTGGGTACCCGACAACAACTATCCGGCTCGACTTAAAGTTCGGTTCTTCTGGCCGTTCAGTGGGAAATATTGGGTTATCGCCCTCGATAAGGATTACAACTATGCACTGGTTGGCGACCCTTCCCGCAAATATTTATGGATTCTATCTAAGTCTAGCACTTTAGATGATTCAGTTTATTCAACTCTAGTAAATATTGCAAAGGAGAATGGTTTTGATGCAGAAAAATTGATGATGGTTAACCAAAATTGCCATCCCAATAAATAATTTGAATTCGGCGTATAAGTGATAATCTGCGAATAGTTACAAACCAAGAGGGTTTGAATGTTTATAGCAATAAGCATATAAAGAAATTTGACTCCTGCTGGAGTCGAATAATTTTTATTCACAATGAATTTCTATAAACATTTGATGCCGCTGGGCATCATTTAATATTAGCAAAACGCCTAATTCGATAAATAAAATTGACATGGGTATAATTAAGTGGTAACTTTGGGGT
>WBUV01000451.1 GCA_008933525.1 Bacteroidales bacterium
CTATATATATCATCTTTTCAATTTCGATGTTGCCATTTACTGGGGCAATAATGCTATTTTGAAGCATTTAAATTTCTATTCTTTTATTCCATAATCTTTGTTTAAAATCATCATCATGGACAGCAAGTTGTTTATTTATAACACATTAACAAGAAAGAAGGAAGAATTCATACCAATAAATCCTGGGCATGTTGGAATATATGTTTGCGGACCAACTGTATATAGCGATGTGCATTTAGGAAACTGCCGCACTTTCATATCATTTGATTTAATATACCGATACCTTTTACACTTAGGATTCAAGGTACGTTATGTTCGTAATATTACTGATGCAGGACACTTGGAGGGAGATCGGGACGAGGGTGATGATAAGTTTGCAAAAAAAGCAAAGCTGGAGCAACTTGAACCGATGGAAATTGTTCAAAAATATACTCTTGCGTTTAGAGATGTTATGCGAATATTTAACACGTTACCGCCAAGTATTGAACCAACCGCAACAGGCCATATAAGCGAACAAATAGAGATGATTAAACAGATTCTCGAACAAGGCTACGCATATGAGATCAACGGAACAGTTTACTTCGATGTGGAAAAGTATAGTAAAGAGTACCCTTACGGACAATTAACAAACAGAAAATTAGAGGATTTGCTCGAGGGAACACGCGAACTTGGTGGGCAGGATGAGAAGCGTGGACGATTAGATTTTGCCCTTTGGATAACTGCAAAACCTGAAACTTTAATGAAATGGCCTTCTCCTTGGGGCTGGGGATTTCCTGGTTGGCACATAGAATGCTCCGCAATGGGTCGTAAGTACTTAGGCGATACTTTTGATATACATGGAGGTGGTATGGATTTACAGGCAACGCATCATACCAATGAAATTGCTCAATCGCAGGCATGCAATCACAAAGCACCGGTTAAATACTGGATGCATACCAATATGCTCACTGTAAATGGCGCCCGAATGTCTAAGTCTGCAGGAAATGGATTTTTACCAAACGAACTGTTTACTGGCAATCACCCATTGCTTGATAAAGGCTACTCCCCAATGGCTGTAAGATTCTTCATGCTACAATCGCACTACAGGAGTACTTTGGATTTTTCTAACGAAGCCTTACAAGCATCAGAGAAAGGTTTTCAGCGTTTAATGGCCGCCAATCGAATTCTCAACAAAATAAAAGCATCGGATAAATCAACCGTAGTTGTAAACGATTTAACAAGCCGTATTTATGATGCCATGAACGATGATTTTAACAGTCCTGTTGCAATTGCGGTTCTTTTTGATTGGGTTCGAAATATAAACTCCCTTGCAGAAGGAAAAGAAAGTATTACTCAGCCAGACCTAGACCTGTTAAAACAAACCTTTAGAACCATAGTTTTTGATATACTTGGCCTTGTCGATGAACAATCGGAAGGATCCAAACAGGAGTTAACTTCAAACCTTATTGATATGCTGCTAAATATGAGGTTGGAGGCTAAGGCACGTAAAGATTTTTCAACATCAGATAAAATTCGCGACGATTTGGCAAAGTTTGGCGTAGTGGTTCGCGACCGAAAGGATGGATTTGATTGGGAGATAAGCTAACGATTTCATTTTTTAAATTATGAATCAAGCCCCTTTTGGGGCTTTTTTTGTATTTTGAAGAAAATTTTTTTTAGCTACTGACATAGGGTTGACACTATGCATATGTTAATTTGTGAGTAAATCATTAAAACCAATCAAAAATGAAAAAGTACATTTTAACATCACTATTAGCCGCAATTGCAGGTCTTGCTGCAAATATGGCCGTTGGGTTTCTTTTTATCTTTATACTCCCTACCCTCGAGATAGAATATAGTAACACTTCACTTTTCCGCCCATGGGAAGATCCTTTAATGAGCCTTTACTTTTTTCATCCTTTTTACATTGCGTTTATTCTAGCTTGGGTTTGGAACAAAACAAAAAGCTTGATCAGAGGCAATATCTGGAGGCAGGCTTTTGTGTTTACAGGTTTTTACATCTTACTTGCCACCTTCCCTGGATTAATACTAAGTATCAGTTCGTTTAAGATATCCTTTGCAATGACATTCAGTTGGGCTGTTGGAGCATTTGTACAAACATATATTATGTCGTTACTATTTGCTCGATTTCTAAAATAGAAATGCCTAAATAAAACCAGTGCCTTTATGAAGAAGAAAATATTTATATTCCTTTTCGATGGGTTTTCGGATTGGGAGATTGCATTTCTTTCGCCCGAAGTAAAAAAAAGCGATTCGTTCGATTTGGTATATTTTTCCAAAGATGGTGAGCCTGTAAATTCGATGGGCGGATTACGGGTGCTTCCCGAAATGTCGTTGTCTGAAATTAATGTTGATGATGTTTATATGCTGATTCTTCCCGGCGGAACAGCCTGGGAAAAAGGGGAAAACACGGAAATTGACCTACTAGTCAATACAGTGTTCACCCAAAAAAGGACAATCGCAGCAATCTGCGCAGCAACAACCTACTTAGGGAAAAAGGGTTTTTTAAAAAATCGAAAACACACAAGCGCCAGTTTGGACTATTTAAAAGCAATTGCACCAGAATATTCCGGAGAAAAGGATTATGTAGATACCCTTGCTATTACAGATGAAAACGTTATTACAGCCAATGGTATTGCACCAATTGAGTTTGCAAGGGAAATTTTTATCAAATTGAATTTATTCAATGACAAGGATCTTGAAAAATGGTTTCAACTCTTCAAATATGGAATATGGGAATATTAACTAATACCTCTCAGGCCGTTTGAAACAGGTAATATGATTAAAAATGCCAAGGTACATTGATGCTAAAACAATCCTTAGTAGCGTAAAAAATAAGCCCGATCCTTATTTCGGGCTAAGCTATAACATGAACCTTTACCGGGGTTGCCAGCATGGATGTATAT